>JADJHP010000010.1 GCA_016707525.1 Ignavibacteriota bacterium | reverse complement strand
CATCAGATCGTCGCGGCTCATCCCGGGTTTGCGGGCGATGCTCGCGGGTATACCCACGATGTCGGAGTTCGCGGTCTCGAGCCATACCCTGTTCGTGCCGATGACACGAACATCGCTTTTCTCAATGGAGACGCTTCGAACATGTCGAGAGCCTTCTGCGGGATGCCTTCAACACATCCACAAGCACAACCTCATTGGCCAGGGCCTTATCCGCGATACGCTGTGCGCTCGTTGCTCCGACGTTGCCCGGCCCCGATCACCGCGATCTTCATGGTCATCTCCGGTGCTGATGGTGGGTATGTTACTTGGAGAATGCTCACGACGTGGCGCGACTTGCTGACCTTCTTGAAGGCCCAGTTGGGGCCTGCGTAGAGCGTATCATCGCCGCCGATATCAACGTTCTCGCCGGGGCGGAGCCGTGCCGCGCTGGCGGACGATGATGGAGCCTGCAGCGACGGTTTCGCCGCCGAAGCGCTTCACGCCCAGATACGCTGCACGCGTTGCCATCGCGGCCGTTATGGAACTGTCCTACACCTTTTTGTGTGCCATGACGCAAATCTACTTGCCGATGCTGAGAATTTCGATCTGAGAATAACCCCGACGATGTCCGCGCCGTACGCGATATCCCTTGCGGCGTTTCTTCTGAACACGATCACCTTGTCCATCTTGGCGTGTTCAAGGGTGGCTTCGACGACGCACCGCCTACGAGCGGGCGGCCGACGGAGACACTCTTTCATCGCCGAGCATGAGGACGCGGTCCAGGCGGATCTTCGTTCCGGGTTTTCATTGAGGGTGGGCAACGGCGATCTTATCTTTCGGTGCCACTTTGTATTGCTTTCCAGCGACTTCAAATGACGGCGAACATCGATGTATTCCTCTCATATAGGGAAATGTAAATGTACCAAATGATCGCAAAAAGTCAATAATTCCTTCCCCTAAAAGGTGACCATCTCCTCCCCGGTCCCCGGATGCCATCCACCCCATCCCCGGTACCCCGAAAACAGGCAAAAATCGCGGCATTGACCATACCAGGCCCTTGCCACCTCATTACCAGGAGTCGTCCCCGCCCACGGACGCACCTGGTCCATCGTCCCGATCTTCTTCCTCAGGAAGGCGTACAGCCGGGGGCGATGAACAGATAGCCACCGCGAACAACGCCCCGCCGATCAGACCACCACATAATGATACCGCTGGTAGACCGTGGCAATGATCAACAGGACACCCGTCACGAGCACAAAATGCCGCGAGGCAAGGCGGTAACGCAATCGCCATCCACATCAGCACCAGCGTCAAGGTGGTGTGCCCGCTGGGGAACACATCGCGCTGTGTCGCCGCCATCGCCGCCGCGCTGCTCACGCCCATGGGGATGGACTCCCAGTTCCTACGAACCAGTTGAAGCGCAGGGGTCAGCCAGAGCCCGGGGATCTCCGCGTCCAGCGAGTTGAAATCATGCAGGGTGTACCGCGGCCCCACGGCGGGCAATGCGAAATATCCCAGATACGACAGATAGAAACCGAACACGCACGTGAACATGAAGAAATGGAATTTGCTGCGCGGGTGCTTCTGTACAGCTCGCGCCCGACGATCAGGAACAGCAGGTAGAATAGCGCATACGCGATCATCAGGAGCTCGGCAGGATCACGGGATGGCTGAACTGCTCCAGCCACTGCGTCGGGTTCTACGCCGAACAACCACCGGTCCGCCACGATGAGCCAGTCGTCATAGTCGACCCCCGATGGATCGGCTTGATCATGTAGTACAGCTCTTTGAACGTCAGGAACACCAGCGGTGGCACGTACCAATCGTGGATCACCGCAAGGGCTTCCAAGTGCTGCTGCGGCGTTTCGCACCGAGCAGATGGATCGCCCTGATGATGGCGGAGTTCACGAGGACCATGATCCACCATCCCGGGATGTACCACAGCGGGGACGATGTTGATCACCGTCAGCAACGTGAAGAACGCGACGATCACCAATATCGGTGGAATGGAGGCCGTTCGCGGGCGTACGGAACTTCATGCCCCCTTCCCACCGTGCAGGGCCGTGCGGAGCCTCGTCGCCCAGCCGCGTACAAGTTCTTCCAGGCTCAGCTCTTCCGGTCAGCTTACCGTAAAGTCGAAACCTCGTCGCCGGAGGTTCCGCCTCCAGATGATACCGGAGCGAATTGCGAAGGGTCTTCCGCCGCTTGCCGAACACACCGCGCACCAGAGACCGGAAGAATTTCTCGTCCTTCAGGGGGAAGCGCGGCTCGGGGAGCGGCCGGAGGCGGACCAGGGTGGAGGTGACTTTCGGCTTCGGATAGAAGACCGTTGGCGGCACTTCGAACAGGATCTCCACATCGAAGAACAGCTGGAAGAAGTGATTCGAGAGGATCCCGTAGTCCTTCGTGCGCGGCACCGCCAACGGACGGTAGGCCACTTCACGCTGCATCAGCAGGGATGCTCTGAGTGATCGCGGCCTGGGTGCTCCAGGAGATGGAACAGGATCGGCGAGGGGATATTATACGGATATTGCTTACGATCTTGAGCTTCTTGCCCGCCCGCCCCGCCAGCTCCGGCTGTGGCCAGCTTCAGAACATCATTAAAGAGGATCTCCACCGGCTTCGCTTGCCAGCGCCTCCTGCATCCGGGCGATGACCCGCTCGTCCAGATCAACGATCACCAGCTTGCCCGGCCAGCGAGGCAAGCTCGAATGTCAAAGCCCTTCGCCTGGGCCGATCTCCAGGACTGTATCCGCTGACCGGGGGCCGAGAGCGGCCACGATCTTATGGGCGGTGTTCCGATCACGCAGGAAGTTCTGACTGAGGACGCGCGGGGGCGCAGAGGGGGACAGCGTTCACGACAACCCTTTCAACCGGTCCCGGTGGCACGGCAATCGCCCCCTTGAGGAGGCAAAATGAACTTGAAATATAGATAAGGGGGCGCGAATGTCAAGGCGGCCCCGGATCCCTGATTCTCCTATCAGAAAGCTGTACTTCATTTGGAATTAACCGTTCGGCACTGTCCGCATTAGCCCTATGACCACGACCCCAGACCAACCCACTGACCAGAACGCCCAGCCGACTGAAGGGCAGCAAACCGCAGCCCCAACAGCAGCAGCGCCAAGGCCAACACCAGCGGCCACCCTGCCAGCAACACCCAGCGGGAACCCGCAACAACCGCAGCGGGAACAGCGGGAACCACGAGAACCTCGAAACCCGCGCGACCAGCAACAGCAGCAGGGCTGGGCCGACATCAGCGTGGTCATCCCCTCTATAACGAGTGGGAGGATCCCCGAAGGAGCTCAACACGCAGCCTGTTCGGTGCTCGGCCGGATGAACATCCGC
Source organism: Ignavibacteriota bacterium (assembly GCA_016707525.1). Classification (NCBI taxonomy): domain Bacteria; kingdom Pseudomonadati; phylum Ignavibacteriota; species Ignavibacteriota bacterium. The sequence goes on along the minus strand of JADJHP010000010.1, from coordinate 247,277 downwards.
TACGAGATCGTACGTGGACGACGGCAGCACCGACCGCTCGTTCCAGGTGCTGCGCGACCTGAAACGGAACGACCGCCATCAAGGTCGTCCGCTTCCGCCGCAACTTCGGGAAGTCCGCCGCCCTGGCCGTCGGGTTCGACAAGTCCCAGGGGAACATCGTGATCACCATGGACGCGGACCCGCAGGATGATCCTGCCGAGATCCCGTCGATGAAGCGGCGTATCGAAGACGGCTTCGACCTCATCTCCGGATGGAAGAAGGTCCGCCACGACCCCATCACCAAGACCATCCTGCCCCAGTTCTTCAACAAGGTCACTGCAATGATGACCGGCGTGAAGATCCACGACATGAACTGCGGCCTCAAGGTCACTGCAAAGAGTGATCAAGACCGTGAAGGTGTACGGTGAACTCCACCGCTACACATCCCGGTGCTCGCCCATTGGGAAGGCTTCAAGGTCGGCGAGATGGTGGTGCAGCACCGCGCACGCAAGTACGGCAAAACGAAATTCGGCCTCGGCCGGTTCTGGGGCGGATTCCTGACCTGCTGACGGCGATCTTCACCACACGCTTCCTCCGCCGTCCGCTGCATCTCTTTCGCCCGTCGGCATCCTTTGCCATGCAGCTCGGCGGCGGCGTCGATGCCTGGATGATCATCCACCGCCTCCTGCTCGGCCCCGATGTGTATGCCCTCGGCAGCTTACTGATGTTCTTCGCGGCGACGATCCTGGTCGTGATCGGGGCAGTCCATCTCCTCGGCCTGCTCCGGAGAAATGATCAGCAAGACGCGGACCTCAGCGGAAGAGTATTCGATCCGCGAGTTCTCGCGGCAAGGGACGGTTCCTCCATGACACAACCCTGGGCCTCCATCGACGCATTGCGACGCGACTGCCGCTGGTTGCGCGGCGATCTCCCCTGCAAACCGCACAAGAAGACCGGGTGTCACTGCCAGGAGGCCGACGGCAGCGTCTGTGCGCAGTACGTCCCCCAGTCGGGCAATATCCTTATCATCAAGCTCGGCATCATCGGCGACGTCATCCGTACCACGCCGCTCCTCCGGAAATTCGAGTCCGTCCATCCCGCACACCGCATCTGGTGGCTCACCCTCACACCGCAGGTCGTGCCGTCGTCGGCGGTCGATGTGATCCTTCCGTTCACCCCGCAAACCATCGCAACGCTCAACGCGATGCATTTCGATTTCCTGGTGAACCTGGACAAGGACCGCGAGGCGTGCGCGCTCACCGCCACGATCAGCGCGGACGTGAAGAAGGGCTTCACGCTGGTGAACGGCAAGCCGGCACCGATCGATGCCGATGCAGAACAGAAATTCCTGACCGGCGTGTTCGATGACCTGAGCAAGCACAACACGCTGAGCTATCTCCAGGAGATCTTCGCGATCGCGGGGTTCACCTTCGGGCACGAAGAGTACATCATGGACAACCATGCGGACAAGGGGTTCGTGTGGAAGCTGCCGAAGAAGAAACCGATCATCGGCCTCAACACCGGCTGCGGCGGGCGCTGGGTGTCGCGGCTGTGGGACGAGAAGAACTGGGTCGCGCTCGCGAAGAAGCTCAAGAAAGCGGGCTACGAACCGCTGCTCCTCGGCGGTGAACAGGAACACGCCCGCAACACACGTATCGCCGCGAAGAGCGGCGCGCGCTACCCCGGCTACTTCCCGCTCAACCAGTTCATCAACCTGATGGACCAGTGCAACCTCGTGGTCTCGGCGGTCACGATGGCCATGCACATCGCTGTCGGCCTCCGCAAGCCGCTCGTGCTGTTCAACAGCACGTTCAACAAGAACGAGTTCGAGCTGTACGGCAGGGGCGAGATCCTCGAACCGGACTTCGACTAATTGCATGCAGTACCTGCGTGTCGACACCGTCTTCGAAAGCTGTCGAAGGATCCTCCCCACTTAGCCGTCCACCTCGCATGGCACAACAAAGATCGAAGACACGGCAGCGGCCACCGTCCGGCACCCCGTGGAGCCGTCGGACCTTCAGGCCGTCGGCTTAGCGTCATGACCGCCCTGTTCTTCTGAAGATCCTCATCGGGAACGCCTACCTGTGGGAGGACTTCGTGTATCAGTGGTACCCTTCAGGCAGTACGCCGCCACCGCACTCGCTGCGGGTGAATTCCCGCTCTGGAACCCGTACACCGTAGGCGGTATGCCGTTCTTCGCGGAGATCCAGACCGAAGTGCTTTACCTGCCGATGCTGGCGCTCACGCTGTTCGTGAAGAACGGACATCTGAACGTCTACTGGCTCGAGCTGGTGAACGTGCTGCATTACTTCCTGGCCGCATGCGGGATGTACCTCCTCGCACGCTCCTTCGCGCTCCGCCGGATGTCGGCGCTCATCGCCGGTACGGCCTTTGCCTTCTCCGGGTTCATGGTGACCCACGCGATCCATCAGGTGATCATCGGCGTCGCCGCATGGTATCCCCTCCTGCTCTTCATGATGCGCAAGGCACTCCAGGAGAAACGCTGGACCTGGGTCTTCGTCGGCCCGCTCACGCTCGGCCACAGTTTCTCCGCTTCTTCGCCGCAGATGTCCCTCTTCTACTTCTTCCTCGGCATCTACGTCGCCGTAGAGATCATCGCCACCGTGGGCGTGCGCGGACTCACCACGCGTCCCGGCCTGGTACTCATGGGCCGCGCGGCGACGCTCGTCGGCCTGTCGTTCGCGTTCATCATGGTGCAGTTGCTGCCGACGCAGGACCTCTCCGCACTCTCCCAGCGTGCCACCATCACGTATGAAAAGGGGTCCGAAGGTTCGCTCGGGTGGGGACAGCTCCTCACGCTCCTCGTGCCGAAGTTCTTCGGCGCCTCGGATGCGCACGGCTACAACTGGTGGGGTCCGGGAGCGTACTGGCAGTACTGGGAGACCAGCATCTCTTTCGGCGTCGCACCGCTACTGTTCGCGCTGTTCAGCCTCCGGTTCTTCCGGACGAACCGCCACGTCGCGTTCTTCGCATCCTTCGCGCTCTTTGCCCTCCTCTTCTCGCTGGGCAAGAACTTCTTCCTCCATGGACTCTTCTTCGATCTCATCCCGGGCTTTGCATCGTTCCGTAATCCCGGACGCATGGGCGTCTTCGTCGCGTTCGCCGGGTCGATGCTCGCCGGATTCGGGTTTGATGCGGTCCTGAAGGGACAGTTCACGGAGAAGGAAGGCAAGCGCTGGGTCACCACGATGGTGTGGATCAGTGGTGTGTGCGTTGCCATCGTCATCGCCGCGCTGCTCGGACTCTTCGACGGGCTCTTCCCGTTCCTTGCGCAACAGCAGCACACGTTCGTCCGGAGAGAACTCCGCGATCGCGCTGGTGACCATCATCCCGTCCTTCTTTGTCTTTTACGCGCTCATCCGGCGCAGCATGCCCGCCGGGATCCTCGGCATCCTCCTCGTGGCGATCACGTTCTTCGATCTGTACTACATAGGCGCAGAACAGAACACCGCGCCGCAGAACCCCGAGGAACATTTCGCGCAGGCCACGCCGCTGGTTGGCTTCCTCAAGTCGCAGAACGAACTCTTCCGTGTGAACACCCGCAACACCCAGGGGATGATCATGGACCGGAACCAGGGGCTCATGGACCGCGTGTTCACCATGGAAGGCTACGCCGCTCATGCTTAAGCGCGTAGCTCCCGGCTGACGGCGACCGCCGATAATTTCTATGACCTGCTGAACATCAAGTATTATCTCCAGACGGATTCTGTCCGCGGGACCATCGGACTGAAAGAACGTCCGGGATATCTGCAGCGCGCGTATCTCGTGTTCACCACCTCCGTTGCACGGAACGAAGAAGAGGTCCGCGCCCGCATGACGGCGCCGTCCTTCGATCCCCGCAAGGAAGCCGTCGTGGAGGACAGCACCTACACACCGATCTCGGTCAGTGCACCGGCATCGGGCTGGCAGGTGCGCATCACCGACCACCGCATCAACAGGATCGGCCTCACCGTGGAAACGCCGCAGGCCGGACTCCTCGTGCTGAGTGAAGCGTATTTCCCCGGCTGGCGGGCATCGATCGACGGTGCAGAGGCACCGGTGTACCGGACGAACTTCGTTTCCCGGGGGATCCCTGTTCCCGCCGGAACGCACACGGTGGACCTGGTCTTCGATCCCCCGTCGTTCAACCGCGGAGCGCTCATCAGTGTACTCACCCTCCTGGTGTGCTGCGGCGGCATCGCCGCCAGCCTCTGGAACGAGCGCCGCAGCCGGCAGCAGACCGAAACGGCAGGTGCATGATATGACCATCACCGTCCTGAGCACGGCGTTCCCCCTCCGCGGCGGCATCGCGCACTACGTCTCTCGCTGCTCGTAGCCGCTCTCCGCGCAAAGCACGACGTGTCGGTGCTGACGTTCAAACGCCAGTATCCGGCGTTCCTCTTCCCCGGCAAAACGCAGGAAGAGACCGGCGGCGAGGGACACGACACGCCGGCACCGCAGGTCATGGATTCGATCAATCCGTTCAACTGGATCAGCGTCGGGTTGCGGATCCGCCGCGAACGTCCGGACCTGATCATCTTCAAGTACTGGTTGCCGTTCTTCGGGCCGTGCTTCGGCACCATCGCCGCACTCGCCCGTTCCAACGGCCATACGCGTGTGCTGATCGTATGCGACAACGTGATCCCGCACGAGCGCCGGCCGGGCGACATCCTGTTCACACGGTACCTGCTCCGGTTCTCGGACCGCTTCATCGTGCAGTCGAAGATCGTGCTCAAAGACCTCCTCTCGCTCAAGCCGCAGGCGGTGTACAAGCTCGTGCCGCATCCGATCTACAGCGGGTTCGGTGACGCGATGGGCAAGGATGCCGCGCGGAAGCAGCTCGGCATCACGGAGAGCCGCGTCCTGCTGTTCTTCGGCTACATCCGTCGCTACAAGGGGCTGCACATCCTTCTCGAAGCGTTCGCAGCGATGCCGCAGGATGTGCCGACACGTTTGCTCGTGGTCGGCGAGTTCTACGGCGGCGAGGAAGAGTACCGCGCGAAGATCGATCAGCTCGGACTGCAGGACCGCATCACGCTGGTGGGCCGGTACGTCCCGAACGAAGAGATCCCGGTCTTCTTCTCCGCGGCCGACGCGGTCGTGCTGCCGTATCTCTCGGCGACACAGAGCGGCATTTCCCAGATCGCGTTCCATTTCGAGACGCCGCTCGTGATCACCGACGTGGGCGGACTCTCGGAGGCGGTGGAGGACGGCGTGCACGGGGTGCTCGTTGCCCCGAACGACCCCCCGGCTCTCACCGCCACGCTCAACGAATTCTACAGTAAAGGGCTGGGTCCGGCGTTCGCCGCGAACATGAAACGGGACAAGCACCGGTTCACGTGGGAAGCACTGGTCGATGGGATCGGTGACCTGATGGAGGGGCGGTAACATGAAGGTAACGGCATGTCTCATCTGCGGCAACAGCCGGTTCACGGCGCTCCCGTTCGGCTATGACCACGAAGGCCAGCGCCTGCAGGGCACAGTATGCCGTACGTGCGGGATCATCTTCCTCAACCCGCAGCTGTCGGACGAGCAGATCACGGCGCTCTACTCCAAAGAATACTTCGAAGGCGACTTCCGCTGCGGGCACACCGGCAGCCTGTTCGATGATGCCACGCTCGCCGACATCACGGACCTGCCTCTCGTCCGGCGCATCAAGGAGTTCCAGCAGGGCGGATCGATGCTGGATATCGGATGCGCCGGTGGCGCGTTCCTGAACTCCGCACGGGCCGCCGGCTTCACGGTGACGAGCGTGGAAATGTCGCCCGATGCCGCACAGCTCGCACGGACACGGTTCGGACTCGATGTGATCACCGGCGATGTGTTCGCCGGGAAGTTCGCGGATAGCACATTCGATGTGGTCTACCTGGGCGATGTCATCGAACACCTCCCCGACCCGCGCCGCACGTTCACCGAGATCAACCGCATCATGAAGCCCGGTGCGCTGCTCGTCATCGCCTGTCCCACGCAGACCAACACGCTGTTCTCGCGGCTGGGGTTCTCGGCGTACTCGCTCCTCGGCAAGAGCGTCACGGTGCACATGCCGCCCTATCATCTCTTCGAATACAGGCCCGGGAGCATGCGCGCGCTCATGGAGCGGACCGGATTCAGCATCGTACAGCTGGATGCCGGCGCGATACCGCCCGGGGAGATCGCCATGCGGGGGTCGTTCGCACAGAAGGCAGGCAAGAAACTGATGCAGTATCCGAATGCTCTCCTCACACGCCTCACCGGAAAATGGGGCGACCGTCTCAACGTGTTCGCGCGCAAGAATGGCTGACCCCGTCGTCACGGTCCTGATCGTCAACTGGAACGGCAGGGAGGTCACGCTCGACTGCCTCGCGTCGTTGCAGAAGGTGACCTATCCCGCCATGCGCATCCTGCTGGTGGACAACGGCTCGCACGATGATACGCTTCCTGCCGTCCGCGCGGCGTACCCCAACGTGAGCATCCTTGCCCTCGGCGAGAACAAGCGTTTCGCCGCCGGCAACAACCACGGCATGAAGGTGGCGCTCGATGAAGGCACCGACTTCGTCCTCCTTTTGAACAATGACACCACCGTTGCCCCCGACTTCATTACGCATCTGGTCGACCGTTTCAACGCCACCGAACGCTGCGGCATGGTGGCCCCCAAGATCTACTATTATACTCCCGGCGACACGATCTGGTTCGCCGGCGGGAATGTGTCGTTCTGGACCGGCACGATGAGTCACCGCGGCATCCGGGAGGTGGACCGCGGACAGTACGACGTGGCGGGCGAGACAGGCTATGCGACCGGCTGCTGCATCCTGGTGCCGGCGGACGTGATCAGGCGCGTGGGGATGCTGGATCACCGGTATTTCATGTACGGGGAGGATGCCGACTGGTCCCTCCGCGTGCAACGGGCGGGCTACCGCGTGATGTATGAACCGAAGTCGAAGGTGTGGCACAAGCTTTCCGTGAGCGCGGGCGGACATCTGTCGTCGTTCAAGCTCCGGAACAAGGCGATCAGCCAGTACCGCTTCTTCGCGCATCATGCCCGATGGTACCACTGGTTCACCTTCCCGTGGATGTCGATCCTCGTGAACGCGTTCGCGGCAGCACGCTACATCCTCGCGACGCGGTCCGCACGTCCCACGGATCAGCGCGCGCATTCCTAAACACCACAGCCCATGGAATTCGGGAAACATATCGGCAAGAGTCTCTGGGGGATGGCGGACAAGGCCCTGCCGGTGGTCTACGGGTTCGGGTACGTATTGCTGGTCATCCGTGTTCTCCCCGAAGAAGAGTTCGGGAATTTCGTCCTGCTCCAGGAGATCTTCCTGATACTCTCGGGGCTCGCCACCGCCGTCGCCCTTCAGCCCATGCTGAAATTCGCTTCCGAGGATACCGGCGATCCTGCGGGCATCATCGGTGCCGGCATGCTCCTGAACATCGTATTCATCGTCGTCTCCTCGCTCCTGGTCGTTCTCTTCCGCACACCGATGAGCGCCGTTCTGCGTTCGCCCGCACTCGCGCCATTGCTGTTGTATATCCCGGCCATGATGGTCGCATCGCTCATCCGGAACGTGGCGCTCATCCTGTTGCAGACGCGCTTCGGCATTGCCCGCATCTTCTGGGTGGACGCCGTGCATTTCCTCGGCGCACCGTTGCTGGTGTGGATCTATTCGCGGATGCATCTCTTCGACACCGCCGAAGATCTGATCATGATCAACATCCTTTCCCTGTCGGCGTCATCGCTGCTCGGACTGGCGTTGTCGTGGCGGCTGTTCCGGTGGCGGCTCCGCCCCACCCGGGACGAGATGCTGCGCATGTGGGAGTACGGGAAATACTCGCTCGGCGGGAACGCAAGCTATCTCGTCTATTCCCGCGCCGACACCTTCATCCTCTCCGCCTTCACCGGCCCGGCGCAGGTGGCGGTGTACAACTCCGCGAAGATCTTCACGCGCATCTTCGACATGGCAACGCAGATCATCCAGATGTTCATCCTCCCCGGAGTCTCGCTCCTGGCCTCGCGCGGTGAACGCTCCACCCTGAAGGTCGTCGTGGAGAAATCCACGCTCTTCTCCGCCGTGGGCATGGTGCCGGTGATGGTGGGCATGATCGTGTTTGCCGGGCCGATGATCGGACTCATCTACGGTGGCCGCTATCCGGAGGCGGTCCTGATCCTGCAGATCTTCGGCCTGATGTCGATCGCCGTGCCCGCGTTCGCGATCGGGTCCAATGTGCTCATGGGACTCGGTGAAGCGCGCGCGAGCTTCGTCCTGGGTGCCCAGATGCTGGCGGTTTCGCTTGCCGCATACTTCATCATCATCCCGTGGCTTGGCACCATCGGGGCCGCCATCGCCGTTGTCGTTGCATCGTATATCATGGCATGGATCGCCCTTGCACGGGTCCGGATGTACATCCCCTTCACCGTGCGCGAGGTCCTGGCCCGCCGGCACGACATCCGGGCATTCATCCTCCGCCGCCTGCAGAGCATCCGGGGATAGCGAACACTCACCGTATCCACTCCGACCTTTGCCTCAGGTGCATTTGGCGTAAAATCGGCGTAATTGCACGGGAAGTCTGTGAAGTTGCACATGAGTTCCGCGGAGTAGCACGCGAGATCCGTGAAGTTGCACATGAGGTCCACGGAGTAGCCCGTGAGTTCCGCTTCGTCCGATTGACTATCCCGGAACCCCGCCGTACATTGAAGAGGGGATGCTCCCTCCGGTATAGTATGACCCACCGTTCTTGCTTCCTTCCGATGTTCACAAAGCGGGGATACCAATGAAACGACTCGCGCTCATTTGTCTCATGACGATCCTTTCCTTTTCAGCCTACACCCAGGTCACCATTCCGCGCACTCCTGATCAGAACACGATGGCGCTCTGGCATCTTGACGAGATGACACCGGGCGACATTCAGGATGTCAGTGGATACGGCAATCATGGTCTGACCCTAGGGACGATGGTTGTTCCCGGGCGGGCAGGCAATGGCCGCTTCTTCAACGGAACATCCGATTTCATCTCCGCCGGCGACCCGGGGAATGGATCTCTGGACTTCTCTTCCGCCGAAAGCTTCACGGTGGAGTGCTGGTTCAAGACCACTTCATCCAACCCGATGCAGCTCATCCGCAAAGGTCTTGCGCCGGAGCCGGGGTACACCCTCATCGTCAGCGGAGGGAACGTGGTCGGGATGATCGGCAACCGGGCAGACGGGACGCCGCCCGATGCCCTGCTGAGCATCACGAGCACGGCGACCTTCAACGATGGACAGTGGCACCATGCTATGCTCATCCGCGACCGTCCGATCCAGAAGATCTTCCTCTACGTTGACGGAGAACCGGCGGCATCACCGGTCATAGATACTTTTCCGTATTCGATCGCAAGCAACCGGCCTCTGACCATCGGACGTTGGGAAAATGCCGATTTCCCGTACTTCTTCGATGGCGTCATGGATGAGGTACGCATCACGCGCGATGCGCGCCACCCGAAAGCGTTCCCGCCCCTCATGGCACTGTGGAACTTCGACAACCCGACCGACAACACTCTTCTTGACTCTACGCAGAATTACAACCATGGCCTCCTGAGCGGGACGACGATAACTCCCGGGGTATCGGGCTCGGCACGGGCATTCAACGGGGCCGGTGATTACATCCTCGTGAACGATGCCGAGAACGGATCGCTCGATTTCGACTCCTCGCAGAGCTTCACGGTGGAAGCCTGGTTCAAGAGCACATCCAGTGCTGCCATGCAGCTGCTGCGGAAGGGGCTTGCTCCTGATCCGGGATACGCATTGTTCGTGAGCGGCGGCAACGTGGCCGCCGTCATCGGCAACCGTGAAGACGGCGCAACGCCGGACACACTGCTCATCCTCGTAAGTGCCGGCCAGTACATTGACGGAGCCTGGCACCGCGTGACGCTGGTGCGGGATCGTGCCACCCGCACGGTTTCCCTGTACGTCGATGGCATGCTCGTTACACCGCCGATGAACGATCCCTTCCCGTATCCCATCGCAAGCAACCGGCCGCTGACGATCGGCCGATGGGAGTACCCTTCACTGCCCTATTACTTCCAGGGATCGATCGACCGCGTGGCGATCACCCGCGGAGCGCTCCACCCCCCAGGTTCCCCCGGCCCGGCCGTTCTGGTCAACACGGAACCGATCAACTGGGGATATGTCGTACTCGGCGATACGGTGGAGCGCAGGCTGACCCTGTACAACGCCGGGACCCGCGACACGCTCATCGTGAGTGCCCTTGGCACGACTCTTCCCGTCTTCTCCTGGCAACCATCGCAGCTTGCCATCGGTCCGCGCGATACGGCATCGATCGTGATCCGCTATGCGCCGACAGCAGTCGGGCAGGATTCGGGTTCGATCACCTTTGCGACCAACGATCCCGGGGCACCTTCCGTGATGATCCCCCTCCTCGGGCGCGGGACGCCTGTGGGCATGGTGACACTGGTCAGTCCCCTGAACTACGCGACCGACAACAGGGACACGGTCAGCTTCAAGTGGAGGAAGGCCACCCCGGCCGCGACGAAATACTGGTTCGAATGGTCCACATCCTACTCGTTCACGGAACGGACCGTGGACTCGACGTTGACGGACACGCTGATCGTGGCATCAGGTTTTCCCAGGAACTTGAGTATCTACTGGAGAGTACGTGCCGGGAATCAGCTTGGCTGGGGAGTATACAGCCTGACGCGGTCCTTCTTCAGAACGATGACGTCTGTGCCGGAGGCCGGAAGCCCGTCGGCATATGCCCTCCTCCCGAACTATCCGAACCCGTTCAACCCGTCGACCACGATCTCGTTCACGCTTCCCGGAGCAACACAGGTACGCATCGATGTTCACAATGCGGTCGGTGAGTTGGTGCGTGTCACGGCGGACGCCCTCTATCCCCCGGGTGTGCACCGGATCATCTTCGATGGCGCAGGCCTCCCCAGCGGCATGTACTTCACCCGGATGCGCGCGGGATCGGTGGTTCTGGTACAGCCCATGATCCTCATGAAATAGCTTTCTCTTCCGGATGGCGCCCTCCGGGGCGCCATCTCCCATCTCCTTGCCCTGTAAGGCTTTGCCTTGCTTCCGCACCGCGTGAAGCACCGTTCTGCTCTTGTTCCTTCTTCCCCAGTTGCGTATCTTAGTGAATTCTTCCGGCGGTATCGCCTTTTTCCTGGACCATTCCCGAAGAGGTCCGGACCGCCGGTATGTGCCGGGCGTTCGCCGGGCCGGTCGGCCCTCTTGCCCCTGCAGCAGTCCTTCGCATACCAATCAAGGTGGCATTTCGTTGATCGCCGCGGTCAAAGAATTTCAGACGTTCGTTCAGGAAGCCTTTCAAGGGCTCGCGAACACCGTCGTGGATTCCAAACGCGGCATCCGTGATGTCCTCGTGCTGATCATCCCGCAGGTCGCCACGGTCGTTGCCGCCTTCGTGACCTCCGTGCTCATCGCCCGCGGCCTCGGCACCGAGGGCATGGGCCAATTCGCTCTCATCCTGAGTCTCGCCGGCGTCGCCGCCTCGCTCTCCGATCTGGGGATCGGCCAGACCGCCATCCGCTTCGCATCCCGGGCGGCCTCGGTGGGCGATACCGATGGGCAGATGTCCGTGCTCCGGTGGGCATTCCGCCTGCGCCTGGCACTCTCCGTCGCAGCGACCGGGCTCCTCTTCTTCTTCGCCCCCCAGATCGCGGATCTCTGGAAGTCGCCCGGCCTGACGCCCATCATGCGCATCGGACTCATCGGGGGCATCTTCACCGCCCTTGCGTCGATCCCGTCGATCTATTTCCAGTCGCTGAAGAAATTCGGGCGCAATGCGAGCATCAACGTCGCCCAGACATCCATCACACTGTTCGGCATCGTCCTCCTCGCCGTGCTGCATCTCTGGTCCGTACAGTACGTCGTCATCGTCTCGCTGATCGCCGCCGCACTCGGTGCCCTGATCTTCATCCTGGCTATCCCGCGCGCCGCACTCATCGGCAGGAACCCGCTCCCCCGCTCCATCGCGGAAGGATGGAACAAGGTCTGGCAGAACCCCCTGTCCACAGGAACGGATGCGGCCACGCCGCTGAAAGAAGGCGATGACCCGGCAACCTTCGCACGCTATAACCTTGCATCCACCGTCATCGTGCTCATCATCCTGCGGCTCGACGTCTGGCTGATGGGCGCATTCCTGCCGAAGAGCGATGTCGGGATCTATAACATCGCCACACGCTTTGCAACGCCCCTCGCCATCATGCTCACGGCGATCGGCGGGGCACTCTGGCCGCGCGCTTCGTCGCACCTCACGCTGGACCAGATCCGCGCGATGATGAAGAAGACCTTCATGCTCTGCGGCGTGCTCGCCTTCTTCGGCACCCTGTATGCGATCTTCGTCCCGATCCTCGCACCGCTGCTCTTCGGCAAGGCGTTCGAAGGGAGCGTGCTCCTCGGACAGGTGCTGTGCATCCGGTATGCGTTCGCCATCCTCATCGCCCCCATCGGCATCATCGGCTACAGCGTGGGCATGGTGAAGGTCTACTGGAAGATCAATTTTGCCCAGATGATCGCCGTGGTGCTCGTGAACGTCATCCTTCTTCCGCAGATCGGCCCTCTGGCATCCGCACTGGCGCTGCTGGTCAATGAGATCATCGGCGTTTCGCTCACGGGCGTCATCCTCTGGAAACGACTGTCCCCGTCACAAGGAGAGCAGCATGGCTGACACCAACACACCGTATCAGCACGGGGATGTCGCTGCGACCTGGGATAAGGTCTCCGCGGCGTACGATGAAGCGGCCTACTGGCAGTTTCCCGAGAACCGTGCGAACCTCGCAACGATCCTCCGCCACCTCGGCGATGCATCGGGCAAGCGGATCATCGAGGTGGGTTCCGGCAGCGGACTGACCTCCGTTGCACTCGCCCAGCAGGGTGCGCATTGCGCTCTCCTCGATATCTCGCCGGTGGCACTTGCGACGGCAGCAGAAGGATTCAAACGCGCCGGACTCCCCCCGCCCGAGCAGTTCCTGGCGGATGCACTGCGCAACGATGTGCCGGGGAACGTGTACGACCTCGTCTGGAACGGCGGGGTGATCGAGCACTTCGTGGACGAAGGCAAGGTGCTGCTCATCCATGAGATGGTGCGGCTGTGCAAACCCGGCGGACTGGTCCTGATCCTCGTCCCCAACCGCCTCGCATGGCAGTTCCAGTTGCGCCAGAGCTGGCAGAAGATGCGGGGCACATGGAAGTACGGCTTTGAAGATGATATGAGTCCGGGGCGGATCCTGCGCATGGCGGTGAAGGCAGGCTACACCGGCGCAGAGGCGTATGCATTCAATCCCATCGCCGCATGGCGCTGGATCCCGAAGACCAGCAAGATCCTCCGCTGGCTCAAGGTGGATACGGTCGAGCATCACTCACGCCGGTCGCCCACCGGCATGATCACCGTGCTCGCGATCCGGAAAGAGGGCGGCCGTTCATGATCGAGACACTCATCCGCACGCATCTGCAGGGCTTCACGGCAGGCCGGATCCTGGACGTTGGCCCGGGCTTCTCGTCGTTCAGCCGTGCCGCCGCGGAGGTCACGGGCGCGAAAGAGATCACCTATCTGGATTTCGATACAAAGGTGCTGGACTGGCAGATGGCCGAAGCGCAACGTGCGGGCATTTCCGCCACCGGCATCACGCTGCGTCTGGATGCGACGGACCTCGGCACCCTGCAAGGGCCGATCGATATCATTCATTGTCAGGAAGTGCTGGAACACCTTCCCAACGCCGAACAGGTGCTGGCGGCGCTCGCCGCAAAGCTCGCCCCCGGCGGGAGGATGGTCATCACCGTCCCCTCACGCGTTTCTGAACGGTGGATCAAGGCGATCAATCCTGCCTACATGAGGAATGAACCATTCGGCCATGTGAACGAGTACGATCGTTCGGGACTCGAAGAGCTCCTCGGGCGCGCGGGACTGCAGCCGCTGGTCTTCGTCCCGACACAGCCGCATTATTTCGTCGGCCACACATGGTTCTACGGCTCGCGCATGCGGAGCGAACCGTCGTCCGGACGGATCCTCACCGGCGGCCTGCGGGGCGCGGTGTACTCACGCGTGTTCCGGTTGTCCCGCTGGTTCTTCAACCATACCGGCCCGCGGTTCTGGGGAAGGATCATGCCGCGCAATTATTTCGTGCTCGCGGCACACAGGTAGAACATACGTACAGCATCAACGAAGGATCATTGTATGTCGACAGTTGCGATCACTGGTCTCGTCACCCCCATCCTGAAGCTCGTCGGGCGCCCCGGCATCCAGGCGATGATCACGAGCGAATACACCAAAGCGTATGAGGCGGGACAGCCTTCCTGGCCGGCAGGCGTGACGCTTCCCCCCGGCTATGGCAAGAAGTTGCCCGAACGCGCGGTGGAGATCCTGTTCGCACGGCTCACCTACGTTCCCGGCAAACGCGTCCTGGACGTCGGCTACGCGAACATCATGGAATGCCATGCCACCATGCTGCGCTCGCTCCCCGCACCGCGCCGCGTGACGGGGATCGACATCGCGGATCCGCACTACGACCCCACGCCGCTCTACGAGCAGGCCGTGAAAGGTGACATCACGAAGACGCCGTTCGAGCCGGACACCTTCGATTGCATATGGTGCATCTCGTCGCTCGAACACTTTGGCATGGACAATTCTGGCTATACCGCGAATTTCACCCGTGCAGATGCCATGGATGCGAAGGCCGTGCATGAGATGCTGCGCATCCTCGCGCCGGGCGGACGGTTACTGATCACCGTGCCGTACGGGAAGTTCGAGAACCATGGTACACACAAGAACATGGACCGTGAGAACTGGCAGCCGCTGCTCGACATCGGCAAGGGCACGGCAGAAGTGAAGGATTGGTATTTCCGGCATACCTACGGGGGCGGCTGGCAGGAAGCACCTGCGGAAGAGCTCCGGTACGTCGGCTACTACGACCAGGCTAACGCCGGTGCCGGAGGGCTTGCCGTTGCCCTCATGACCAAACGCTGACACCCATGAACATCGGTCTCGACGCATCGGTCCTCGAGCTGCCACCCACCGGGATCGCCAAGGTCACGGCAGGGCTCTCGCACGCATGTCTTGCGCACGATCCCGGCCTCACGATCAGCGCATTCCATCGCCGGCCGCTGCGTCTCACGTTCCAGGGGAGCATCACCGCACACCCTCTAGGCCGCTGGGTCCCCCATCAGTACTGGCGTTCGCTCATCCTTCCACGCGCCATCCGCCATGCCGATGTCGCCTGGTTCCCCTGGAACGGGAACGTCCCGCACCTGAAGACCACCGGTATCGTCGCGTCCACGATCCACGACGTGCTGCCGCTGATCATCCCCGGATACTTCCGCGCACCCGGGGACGAAGTGCGCTACCGGGCACGGGTCCAGCAGGACCTCGACCGCTCCGATGTCGTCTTCACCGATTCCATCTACTCGCGCCAGCAGATCGTCACGCAATTCCGCGCCCCGCACGAGCCCGTGGTGATCAGGTTCGGGCCTACGATGACGCCCGCATCGGCGCGGTCGGCGGCAGTCTCGCCTGACGACAAGCCGTTCTTCGTGTATGTGGGCGGCTACGACCGCCGCAAAGGGATCGAAGGGCTCGTCCGGCTGTTCCTTGCATTGCATGCTGAAGGGAAGATCGCTTCGCGCTTGATCCTCACAGGCACGCCCAACTATTTCTCCGAAGCGTTCCGTGATGTGGTGAAGGACGCCGTGGCGCGCGGCGCCGTGGAAGAACGTGGCTATGTGGACGAGCCAACACTCGCGCATCTCTTCCAGCGCGCACGCGCACTTGTGTATCCTTCGAAATATGAAGGCTTCGGCCTGCCGCCGCTCGAAGCCATGACCGCCGGCTGTCCGGTCATCACCACACGCGAGACCTCACTGCCGGAAGTCTGCGGCGAAGCCGCCGTGTACATCGACCCGGATGACACGCGCTCTTTTGCGGAGGCCCTCCTGTCGATCGAGACCGATGCACACTTGCGGGAGCGCCTGCGCGCAGCCGGGTTCGCACAGGCTGCAACGTTCACCTGGGAAGAAGCTGCAGCAACATTCCTCGGGGCGTTGCGCATCGCGCTTCAGGGCCGGAGGCAGGGATGAACGGCCCGATCATCTTCATCGAGCCGCTCTGCCGCGGGTTCGAGCACGCCCAGTACAATACCCCGCTCATCAAGAGCGCCGCGCTCGCGTATCCGGGTGTGCCGATCATCTACATCGCCGAACAGACACATCTGGACCATGTGCGCGCCATGCTCGCATCCGCGGCGCCTGAGGTGAACGTGGACTGGCAGTCCATCCAACTCCCGCCGAGGGACCTCGCCCCCGTGAAGCGCATGAAGGCCGAATATGCCCTCCTGCGCTCGGTGATGGATCAGGGGGAACGGACCCGTGCGCGCGCGGTGATCGCCACGTCGGCCACGGATACCGCAACGCTCGCCGTGAAACTCATCCTCCACAGAAGGAAATTCCCCTTTCCCGTGCTGGCCGTGCTGCACAGCGTGCTGGCGGGGCTCGAGGACCGTACGCGGAGCTTCGCTGCGTTGCGCGGGATCAGGCTTGCCATCTCCGTACCGCATCCGAAGGGGCTGCAGTTCATTGTGCCGGGGCGGCCGATCCAGGAGTACCTGAACGCGCACTTCCCCGAGGTCGCCGCCCACTGCCGTCCACTCGATCATCCTTCCTTCTGGGCCGCTCATGAGCCCGCGCCTCTGCGCCCCACGGCGCCGGTGCGCTTCGGCTTCTTCGGCGTGAGCGCGGTCCCCGGCTTCGATCTCGTCGTGCAGATCGCACGCGAGCTGAAGGCGGAAGGTTGCACAGCGGAATTTTCGATGGTGGGCCATCTCAATCATCCCGACGACCCGCAGCGGGACTACACGGCCGTTCCGGATGCAAGCCCGAAGATCCTGACACCGGTGGAATACCGGTCGCGCGCGGAACAGCTGACGTATGCACTCTGGACGACCCGCACCCACAGGTCGGGCCTCGTTGCAAGCTCCACGTTCCTGGATACGCTCTCGTACATCAAACCCATCATCTACCTGAGCAATCCACTCATCGATTGGTATGCACGCGACCTGGGCGATATCGGGTACCGGTGCATGGACGGGGAGGAGATGAAGGCCCTCGTCCGCAGGCTTGCTGCTGAGCCGCCGGGTGAGCGGTATCTCCGGCAATGCCGGACCATCCAGGAAGGACGGCGCGCGTTCGATCCGGAGGTCGTGGGTGGCCTCCTCCGCACGATCATTGAAGAAACAGGACGGCCGGCATGACGCTCCTCTTCTTCTCGGATATCGCCTGGGAACATCTGTATCAGCGTCCGCAGCACCTCGCGTCGCGTCTTGCGGAACGGGGCACGCTCCTCTGGATAGAACCGGCCACGCTCGGCACACCCCGCCGGTGGCAGCCCGAACAGAAAGCAAAGGATCTGTTCCTTCTCACACTGCCGCAATTCCCGCACAACGCGCGGAGCCGCCCGATCCGCCTGGCCTCGAGGCTCCTGAGCAGCATCCCGCCACTTCGCTGGTGCCTCACACAGGTGCAGTCCATGCTGCTGAAGCGCGCGTGCAGATCCATCGGCATCGATCCCGGTTCGTCCCCTGCCTTCGTCGAGAATTTCCAGTTCGCACCTCTCATCGCGCGGATCACACCCGCGGGAGTGGTCTTCGATTATATCGATGATGCATTCGGGTTCGTCGACATCCCGGCGTATGTCCGGAAGGATTGGCGGCGCATGATCCGTCTCGCCGACCGCATCACGGTGACCGCAGGCGTGCTTCAGCGCCAGATCGCACAGGAAACCTCCACACCGATCGAGATCGTTGAGAACGGCGTGAACACCGGGTCGTACGCCGGAACCCCAGAGCGACCCGCGGACCTTCCCGTGGACGGGAAGCCGGTGGTCATCTATGTCGGCACGATCTCGCACTGGTTCGACCTGAGGCTGGTGGACCGCCTGTTGCAGTCGCTGCCGGACGTGCACGTCGTGCTCGTTGGCCCTGTGCACCCCGACTGTGCGGCGCGGTTGAACGCAAGCCGTAAATTCACGAACTTGCACGTGCTTGGCGCACGTGCCCACGCGGACATCCCCGCCTACCTCGCAGCAGCGAACGTGGGGATCATCCCGTTCGTCAGGAACCGGCTCACCGAGGCGGTCAATCCTGTGAAACTGTACGAGTATACGGCCGCGGGCATCCCCGTGGTCAGCACGGCGTTTTCGGACGACCTGGAGAAGCTGCGTCACCTCGCGTTCATCGCACACACGCCGGAAGAGTTCCTCGCGCAGGTACGCACAGCGCTCGCACGCGGGGCGGACGTCCCCGATGCAGCACGGCTGCGGGAGTTCGCGCGCGCGAACGACTGGCAGGCACGGGCCGATGCCATGGCGGGACTGATCGATGCCGCGATGAAGACACGGCGCACACGATAACAGAGACACCCCTCACGTTCATCAACGGACACACATCATGAGCAAACAGATCAAACGACCCCAGGCCGCACGGGCCGCCGCGCCCTCGTTCCTTGCGCGGTTCTCTCCCCTCCAGCTCGACCTTGTCTGTATCGGGCTGCTCTATGTGCTCATGCTGGTGGTGTTCCGGAACGTCGTCTTCAACGACGCGGCATTCTCCTCCGAAGGCGACACCGCCGCGGCATTGAGCTACACCGAGGCCGGCAACCGCATCGCAAAGGCCGAGAACGTGGATGTGCTCTGGATGCCGCAGTTCTTCAGCGGCATGCCTACCTTCGGGAACGTGGCATACATCCCGCACAACGTGAGCTATGTGCAGCAGGTCCTCCAGCATACACTGAACCTCTTCTTCCTGAACGGCAAATGGACCTGGGCGGTGGTCTATTACTTCCTCGGCGCCGTGTTCATGTTCATGATGATGCGCACCCTGAAGTTCTCCCGCCCGGCGGCGCTCTTCGCCGCGGTCCTGTTCATGCTCGGGCCGTACAACATCGCGCTCGCCAGTGAAGGGCATGGCTCGAAACTGATGGCCCTCTGCTACGTCCCGCTCGTCTTCATGTTCACGCATCTCCTGTTCGAGCGGAAGGACCTGCTCTCCTTCGGTCTGCTCACGGCGGCGATCGGCACGCTGGCGCTCACCAACCACATGCAGATCGTGTACTACGGCTTCATGGTCATCGGTGCATACCTGCTCTATCATATCATCATGAACGTGAAGGCGGCACCGGGGAAGACCGCGATCGTCACGGCGGCGTTCGCCGGTGCGGTGGTCATCGGACTGGGCATCTCCGCGTATATCTATCTCTCGGTGCAGGAATTCGCACAGTTCTCGATCCGCGGCGGCGGCACGGCAGGTTCCACGGGCGGCCTGGCATGGGACTACGCCACCAACTGGTCGTGGCATCCCGAGGAGATCATCACGCTCCTCATTCCGGGATTCTTCGGATTCCAGACACCACTCTACTGGGGCACCATGCCCTTCACGTCGTCCACGATCTACGTCGGGGTCCTCCCGCTCGTACTGGCGGGGATCGCACTCGCATACAATCGCACGCGCCTCACATGGTTCTTCGGGATCCTCGCACTCGTCATGGTCGTCGTGGCGTTCGGCAAACACCTGCCGCTCCTTTACGGGCCGATGTTCGACTACCTGCCGTACTTCAACAAGTTCCGCGTGCCGGTGATGGTCCTGCACCTCTTCCCGTTCGTGGTGGGTGTGCTGGCAGGGTTCGGACTCGATTGGCTCCTGGAGATCCCCGCGACGGTCACGAAGGAACGGATCGAGAAGTTGAGCCGGACGCTGCTCATCGCGGGCGGTGTACTGCTCGCCCTCCTCGTCATCGGACTGGTGATCAAGAGTTCCCTCTTCGCATCGTTCTCCGGCTCGATGTTCTCGAAGGAGGACGAGATGCCGCAACTCCAGCGGGACTACGGGGCCAATGCGGACAAGGCCCTTGCGCAACTGAAACAGATGCGATTCGATACCCTCTGGAAGGACTTCGTGAAGTTCGTCCTCCTGGCCGCCGCATCGCTCGGCATCGTTGTTCTCTATCTCAAGAGGAAGGCATCGATAGCCCTGCTGACGGTCGCGGTCTTCGCCCTTCTGCTGATCGACCTGCTGATCGTCATCAACAAGGGGAACTACGTCACCTCCACGCCGCAGGCGAATGTGGAGGCGAGGTTCAAGCCGGATGCAACGGTGACCTGGCTCCTCGGGCAACCCGGACTCTTTCGCATCTTCCCGCTGGCCGACGGCTTCAATGATAACACCTACGCGTATCACGGGCTGCAGTCGATCGGTGGATACAGCCCGGCGAAGCTGAAGATCTATCAGACGATGCTGGATTCCTGCCTCTATGCGGGTACCGACCCGAGTTTCCCTCTGAATATGAACATCGTGAATATGCTGAACGCACAGTATCTGGTCTTCGGTGGCCGGTTGCCCGAGGATAAGTTCACTCTGGCGTACGTGGACCAGGAGAAGCGCGTCGGTGTGTACAAGAATCCTTCTGCACTCGCGCGTGCGTTCTTCGTGGACACGGTCCTTGTCGCCGCGAACGATCACGAGGTGTTCGGGACACTGAACGCTCCGGGTTTCAACGCCGCGCGTATGGCGGTCGTCCAGAGCGCGCTGCCTGCGCCGTGCACGCGTCCGGACAGCGCCCGGGTGTCGATCGAAGACTTCAAGTCGCGCGCGATCACGATGAAGGCCTACACGTCCTCCGCTGCACTCCTTGTCCTGAGCGAAGTGTACTACCCCGCCGGCTGGAAGGCCACGATCGATGGGAACGAAACGGAGATCCTGCGGACCAATTCCGTGCTGCGTTCGGTGGTCGTGCCCGCGGGTGAGCATACGGTGGTCTTCAGCTTCGATCCGCCTGTCTACAAGGCAGGCTACACCATCTCCAACGTGGCCTGGGCGATCGCTCTGATCTGCATCCTGATCGGCTTGTGGCAGATACCGGCGGTGCGGGAGAGAGTGAAAGGGAAGAGTGTAGCCGAAGCAAAGAAATAGGCCAGGCGAGCCCTTGGTGATAAGGCGTTGGATCGAAGCCTGTGAGTAGTCTGGCCGGAGATCCGGCTGAGGAGTATGGCTGCAGACCCGGGGCTGAGCGACGGAATTGGAAACCCGTGGCTGAAGCTCGTGGCATGGAACCCGGCCAGGATGGCCCGCAGATATCGCGGAAGGGGCCGGTTTACAGGGTGAAACGGGGTTTCATGGGAGCATTGCGGGAGCATGGCGCGTTGACTCTCTCCCCTTGCTTCTCTATATTGTAGGACACATTGTACAACAGGAGATTCCCTCAGATGGCGGAAAATTCGCAGGATGCTCTGGGCATGGTGGAAACCAAAGGCCTTATCGGTTCCATCGAAGCAGCCGATGCCATGGTCAAAGCAGCACGCGTGACCCTGATCGGTAAAGAAACCATCGGCGGCGGCTACGTGACCGTGCTGGTGCGTGGTGATGTCGGTGCCGTGAAGGCCGCGACGGATGCCGGTGCAGCAGCGGCACAGCGCGTCGGCGAACTCGTCTCCGTCCACGTCATCCCGCGTCCGCATGCGGATGTGGAACTGATCCTCCCCAAACGGGCCGCAAAGTAGTTCGCACACGGGCGTACCGGTCTGCCGGCAACGCCCGTGATGCGTACCTCCGACCTGCATGGAACTTGCCCTCGGCTTGATCGAGACGCGCGGCTTCGTCGGTTCCGTCGAAGCCGCTGACGTCATGTTAAAGACCGCGAACGTACGGCTTCTCGGTAAGGAAGTGGTACGCGAAGGCCTTGTCACGATCGAAGTGGTCGGCGAGGTCGCAGCCGTGAAAGTGGCCGTGGAAGCAGGCGCCCAGGCAGCGGCACGCGTCGGCGAACTGCTCAGCGCCCATGTGATCCCCCGGCCGGACGACGAGATCGATATGCTCCTCGCCGGACAGCCCGACGTTCCTGTTGCACCTGAACCGCAACCCCGCGTCAAGACAGCACCGGCCCCGGCTGCCGCGCCGAAAGCCGCACCCGCACAAACGGATGCGTCCGACGCCGAACTGGACGCCATGACCGTGCACCAGTTGCGAGCGATCGCACGCGAGATCCCCGGACTCGGCATTCAGGGACGGCAGATCTCGAAGGCGAACAAACAGGCCCTCCTGACCGAGATCCTCAAGGCCCGGAAGGGCTGACGTGGCATCCCCCGATCCGCGCACGCGCGGTCCCTTCTCCGTCCTGTCCCCGGACACACGGAGTGACACCTGATGAAACGTCGCCGCATTCATATCGTCTTCACCACGCTGCTCATCGGCACCTTCCTCTGGCTTTCCGTCACCCTCCGCGAACAGTTCAATGTCACCGTGGAAGCACCGCTCACGGTCGAGGACCTGCCCGAGGGCATGGCGATCAAGACCGCGGTGCCGCGACAGATCCACCTGAGGCTGCGCGGGGAAGGGTGGCGGCTGGCAGGGCTCCTGATGGGACCCGCGATCCGCGTGAACATCCCCTTCGCGTCGCTCACGCCGGGCAACCGTATCATCACCATCAACCAGATCGTCGAACGCGTCACGCTCTCCCCCGGCATCCAGGTGCTCCGCACGATCCCCGATACGGTCGTCGTATGGCTGGACCGCGTCTCGTCGAAACGCGTACCCCTCGTTCCCGATATCGCCCTCACGTTCCGCGAGGGCTACGGACAGGTTGGGCCAGCGCTGCTCATCCCCGACAGTGTGACGATCACCGGCGCGGAAACGGTCGTGCGCCGGATCAGCGAATGGCGCACGGCGCGTGTAGCGTTCACGGATGTCAAAGGACCGGTCGAAGCCACGATCAACGTCGCCCGCGGCGACGGCCCCGCCGTGCAGTGCATCCCGCCGGAACTCCTGGTGCGCATCAACGTGCAGCCGTTCGCCGAGAAGGTGTTCAGCGGCCTCCCGGTGGAGATCACCGGCACCCCCGCTAATCGCGAGGTCATCTTCATACCGCCGAAGATGGAAGTGGTGGCACGCGGAGGGATCCGTCAGCTTGCAAGCCTGATGCCCGTGGACTTCCGGGTCGTAGTGCAATTCGAGGCCATCATGGCCGATACCTCCGGCACGATCCTGCCGGACGTCTACCCGCCCGCGGGCATCCAGGTGGTGACGCATCATCCGGAAAAGCTGCAGTACATCGTGAGGAAGAGACTGTAAAGAACGGTAGAAGGAAGAGCGGAGAGGAGAGACGGCAGAAGGGCGAGGGCAGAAGGAAGAAGGTAAAAGGCAGAAGAGGGGAGAAATTGTCAACGGAGGGCAGTACCATGAGATTGTGCATCAACATCGACCACATCGCGACATTGCGTGAAGCCCGGGGGGGACTGGAACCCGATCCCGTCACGGCGGCGCATGTCTGTGAACTGGCCGGCGCCGACGGCATCGTGTGCCATCTCCGCGAGGACCGGCGCCATATCAACGACCGCGACCTGCGCATCCTCCGTGAAACGGTGAAGACCAAGCTGGACCTCGAGATGGCAGCCACCGATGAGATCGTGAAGATCGCCATCGAGACACTCCCCGAACTCGTGACCTTCGTTCCCGAACGGCGTCAGGAACTGACCACCGAAGGCGGGCTCGATGTGCTCGGACACATGCACCATCTGCGCGCGGTGATCGCGGAGATGCACCGGCACGACATCGAGGTGAGCCTGTTCATCGATCCCGTGCTGGAACAGGTGGACGCCGCCGCGGAATGTGAGGCGGACAAGATCGAGATCCATACGGGCGAGTACGCGAATGCGCGCACGGAACATGAGCAGTTGGAATTGCTCGAAGTGGTACGTACCGCGGCACGCCGCGCAAAGGAACTCGGCATGGGCGTGAATGCGGGGCACGGACTGAACTACCTCAACATGATCCCCTTCCGGTCCGTCACCGAGATCGACGAGGTGAGCATCGGACACTCCATCATCTCCCGCGCGGTCTTCGTAGGGCTGGACCGGGCGGTACGGGAAATGATCGCGTTGACGCGCTAGCGGGAAGTCACGTTTCACCTGACCGTTCGCACTTCGCTCCCCCCGGCGAGTGCACCTGAGCGGTCGAGCCCGGCATCTCCCCGATGCCGGGCTTCTGTTGGTATGCGATGGCCCTGCGATGCTTCGTGGCCAGGAAGCTCCCGGCTCTACCGGACCAACATCAACCTCCGCGTTGCCGTGTATTCCCCGGCTCTGAGCCGGTAGAAGTACATCCCCGACGCCAGCCCCGCGGCATCGAAGTTCGTCCGGTACTCCCCGCTTCCTGATACTGGTCCACGAGCACACGCATTTCCTGCCCGAGCGGGGAGATCACGCTCAGACGCACATGGGCACGGGCGCCGAGCGCATACGGGATCACGGTCGAGGGGTTGAACGGATTCGGGTAGTTCTGATCGAGCGCGAACGACCCCGGACGGGACGTCTCACCGACACCCGTGCCGCCCGATCCCTTGAGCGCACTCAGCGCGCTGATGCCATTGGGCACGAACATCGTCGTATCGGTCACCAGTCCGCTGAGAGAACCGGTTGCAAGGAATACCGGCAGCGCCATGGCGCCCCTGTTCTGCTGCGTCAACCAGACCCTGACCTTGAGCGGCTCTCCGGTGACATAGCCATCTTTCACCTGCGTCGTCGGATCGTCGCCGAAGACAGGCACGCCGATCGGACCCGTGCCTGTCCACGTCTCATACCCCGCACAGGCTTCGGTGCCCAGCGAGTCGTAGAAGAATCCGATGAGATCACCCGCGGCAAGGGGAAGCCCATTCCCGGCGGAGACCGCACTCAGCAGGACGATCACCGTGTGGCTTGTACCCGTGTTCGTGAATGCCCACGGGGCGACAGAGACCCTGGCAACGTTGCTCATGGAGAGCGGTCCGTCGGGTCTGCTTTCCGGTGGCACCGCTGCGGGGTACACCAGGGAACGCGCAGCGTTCATCTTGATCTGATAGGCCTGTCCGGGCTTCATGGTCCCGATGGCATTCAATCCGACCGCCGGTGCATAGACCTTGCCATCCTGGTCCTTCATGATGACGACATCGGAAGAGACCCCACTCAGGACAGCGGTGACCGGCATGTCGGTCTCCCGCAGATACGGGATGTAACTCCAACCCTGCGGCATCGGCACGGTCACCTGCGGGGGATCGATCTGTTCGCCACCGATGCACAACGTGCGTGCGGTGGAGAATTTCACCTGATACCCTTCCACCGGCTGCCAGAGCCCGATGCTGTTCACCGGCACCGATGGGATGAACACCTTCTGCTGCGAGTTCTTGAGGATCACCAGATCGGAAAGAACATCGTGGAAAAGGCTGTCCATCTGCATCCTGGGCGGCAGGACGTTCAGAGAAATGAGGCTCCACCCCTGCCGGAGCGACAGGCACAGCTCATTCGCCGGGCCGGTCAGCGTACTGATGCGACTGATCCCGTTCGGGGCGAAGGTCCCGGTATTCGTCACGATTCCCGACGGCGGTTCATAGGACGCACGCATACGGACGATGGTGCCGGTGAGCGCACGGCACGCACGCCAGCGGATCGTCTCGCCCGCCGCAAACCCGTCCTTGGCTGCCGTCGTCGGATCATCACCGAACGCTGCAAGCGCGAGATTCGCCTGGCCCGTCCACCGCTCCATCCCGGCACACACGAGCACGCCGGCGGAATCGTGGAAGACACCGAGATAGTCACCCGGAACGATGTTTTCGTCGCCGATGGTGATCGACGCTGCTACGGGGATGACGATCGTATGGCTGATCCCGGTGTTCAACGGCTCCCAGGGAGCCGCCCCGGATGCCGTCGTGAGGCTGAATACCGGAGCCATCCACACCGTCCCATCGGTGAGGGTGTTCGTGTAGCGCGGCGTGGTTGCCCTGACACCGACCGATGCATGGTACTCCCCCGCACGCATGGGTTGCACCACGGCCGACACTGTCTTCGTCTCACCCCGGCGATGGTCACCGCATCGAACACCGCGCTGAGGTCGGATGTGCCCGTGGTGTCGCGGTCGAAGAGCGCGGTCAAACGCACCGCGACGGATTCCGCGGCCGCGGGATTCTTCACGTCAACCGTGACCCGGATCTTTGTCCCCGGCGACACCAGGTGCCGGCCGCCCGGCGGCAACAGTTCGCCGGAGCTGTCGATCTGCATGACAACACCGGTGATGTACGGTGTAGAAGGCACAAGAGTATCGGCCTTCACCTCATGGTCGGCGATCGCAAGCGGACCCTTCTCGCCGAGGAACAGATCACGCCAGGGCCCGGCAACGGTCTGACGAACGGTATACCCGTACCGATCGCCGGCGAGCAGCGTGGGGAATATCGCGGCTGATTCCGGCGGGGCGGTCACTTCCCTGACACTGACGTGCGCTGAATCCGTGAGCCGGTACCGGAGCAGGGATGCGTATGGAGGCTGGCCGATGCGGGCGGCCGTGCGGAGCGTGAGCGTCGCCGTACCGGTGAGCAGCGGGTCCTTCGTTCTGAAGACACCGGCGCCGTTCGTTCCCGCATACACAAAGCCATTGGGATGACAAAGGAGCGGAATGACGCGCGTTGTCGTGAGGCCTTCATTGATGATGGTCCAGGTTGCTCCCATGTCCGTGGACCGCATGATGCCCGTCGCCTCGCCATCGCGCGCGAAGTAGAGATCGCCGTCACGACTGAATGCCCAGGCGGTGGTGTACCCGGAGCTCCACTTCACCGGTGTTTCGAGCGCGGTCCACGTCGCACCGTGATCGGTCGACCTGTACAGGGTGCCGTCAGCCGTTGTTCCCGTAGTAGTCTCCCGAAGGATGGATACCGCCCAGACCGATCGTGGCATCGGGGAACGTCGTCCCACGACTCCCCATTGTTGGTCGAGCGGTAGATGTTCGAGACATCCTGCGTCACGATGGCCCCCGCGCTATCCAGGTGAACCGCGTGGTAGAAGCCGGTCTTCTTGAGCACCCACTGACGCCCTCGTTCGTCGACCGGTAGAGGCCGTCCTCACTGGCCACCCAGGCCACGCCGTTCTTGTCGACCAGGTTCTGGCGAAGCCGGTAGTCCATGATGCCGGTGTTCCGCCGTTCCCAGGTCACGCCGCCATCGGTGGAAACGCTCATCCCTTTCGTGAAGACACTCACGATGATATGGCCCGAGGCGGTGATGGACATCCCCAGCAGCGGATCGGAATCGGGGATCGGTGCAAGTTCGCCCCACGATGCACCGTGGTCCGTCGTTTTCCAGACCGTCCCGCCGGAACTCCATGTCCCGGCATACACATCCCCCGACGGGCCCATCGCGAGAACGCGGACGTCGTTGCCCAGACCGGGGCCGCCGGTCGGGATCCAGGTCTGGGCATGCGAAATCGATGCCGCGAACACGAGCATGGCGAGGCATGCCGCGAAGCACGGAAGCGCAGTGATCAAAGACAATGAGAAGTAACGATGAGATCCGCTCATAGGTCCCCCTTGAATGGTTGTGCACCGGAAATCGGACGTCGGGAAGTGTCGCTGAGAAGGAACAGCATGCGAAACGCGATGCCCGGGAGGCATCACCTTCTCAAGGTACTACGCAGGTGGGACAAACGCAACGGGCCGAATCAGCTTCGAATAGTAACTTACGTGAGGCAACGGGCGGACGGGGGCAGCGCTCGAAAGGGAACGTCCAGAAGGGGAATCGTCCATGAGACAACAGGAGGAGGATGACACCTATGAGTGTTTCCTTCTACCTACCTTCTACCTCCTACCTCCTACCCTCTACCCTCTACCTTCTACCCTCTCCCCATCGCCCACACGATCAGGATAAATACTGACACCACCACCAGCCACTTCGGCAGGTTCTTCATACCATTCCCCTCCTGCAAATGCTCGTATATCTCTCTATCGTCGCATGTGTCCGCCCGTGCGGAAACGATGCGCTGATCCCCACTACAATATCACATTCCGCGGAATGATGGTGTGCGCCCGAACACGACTGCAGCACACAGGATGCATATGGCGATCACCGCGAGCGGTGCAAGAAATCCACCGCCCGCATCGAACCACGCACCGCTGAGCGTGGCCGCCGGCGCCGCGATCATGTTCGCGGAGAACAACAGTCCATACACCTGTCCTACCTGCGGTGCGCCCCAGATACGGACGACCATCGCAGCATACAACACCAGCACGCCTCCATAGTGCAACCCGACGAGCGCCGCGAACGCAAGATAGCCTGCATCGCCACGCAGCCACAGCCCCGCGGTGAGCAACAACACTGCCTGGCCCGCAAGATTCATGAGCACCACGGTGCGCGGTTGCATCCGGTCGAAGAGGGATCCCCAGAGCGGTCGCCCCGCGGCATTCGCAACAGCGAACACACCGACGGCGATCAATCCTGACTGCAAACCACCCTGCGCGGAAAGGTCACGCATGTTCGCGTTCACGGCAAAACCAGCGGCAAGCCCCATCACCATACACAGATACAGGACGAGGAACTCCCGCCGCCGCACCACGCTCTTCACGGCGAGGGGCTCCTCCGCGGTACCGGTACTCCCCGGCGGGAACACCATCAGCCAGCCAGCCGGCACGCTCAGGGCCACGAACGCGATGCCGAGGAGACGGAAGACCTCGAACGGCCCCATGCCGGCGCCGATCAGCGCGCCCGCGATCTGGCTGATCAGCAACGCGCCGCCACCGAATCCCGCCACGGCGAGCCCCGTCACCGCGCCGCGTGATGCCGGGAACCAGCGCACGAGAACGGCGATGGGCACCACGTACACGATCCCCACGCCGATGCCCGCGAGGACGCCTATCCCGGCCACCGTCCATGCGTACGACATGCCACCCAGCGATGCGACCAGCCAGCCGGCGCCGAACACCCCACCGCCGGTCATCGCACAGGCCCGCGGCCCGAAGCGGTGGAGGATCCGGCCCGCGAAGAGCATCGTCAGGGGGAAACAGAAATAGAAGAACGTGAACGGCAACTGGGCGATGGTCTGGGAGAGCCCGGCGGCAAGGCGTAACGGGGCAACGAAGACCGACCACGCATAGATGGCGCCGAGGCACACCTGCACGAGGAGCGATGCGGCAAGAGCGTAATACCTGTACCGGGTGTTCATGGGGTCAGTGGTGCGTGAACGGCGGTGCGGTCATGCTGTTACCGGCTATGCACAACATACGAACCGCGGCCGTCAACCGTGATCACAGGGAGTTCCTTCGTGCGCTGGAAGTGGTCGAACCCGGGCTGCAGCATCTTCCAGAATGCCATCAACGCTGCATCGTCGCCCTTTTCAGCAGCAAGGTAGTCCATCCCCGCGCTGTCCATACGGCAGGGAAAGACATGCACCGGTATGCGTTCCATTCCCGCCGCGTGCACCTGGACGGCAAGCCAGTACACTTCGCGGATGCATGCATCGCGGATAGGGATACAGCCGATCGTGACGCAATCGCCATGGATCATGATGTCGCCGCCCAGCTTCTTCCTGTTGCCGAGGAGGCTGTCCGACCCGTTCGGATAGCTGATGCCCAGGGAGAGGTGGTAGTCGCTCACCGGGTTGAAGATGTTGATATGATAGAACCCTTCGGGCACCTGAAGGTCACCCTCGCGGCGCTTCGGGCCGGGCACGCCCGACCGTTCGCAGATGGGATAGTCCGCCAGCAGAACGAATGCCCCCGCAGCATTGTCGCGGGCCCACACCTCCAGTATCCCCTCGCGCTTGAATGCCCGGAGAAAGATCTCACGGGGAGGATAGTGCAGCGAGCGTGCCGTGCAGTATGCCCGGAGGACCGAGTCCGTCTCCTGCTTCGCCGCACGCACACGGGGAAACCGGAGCTGGTCTTCGAGGAACTCTCCGGCATACGATGAGTATCCGGCCAGCAGGAGGGCCACGGTTGCCAGGATGAGTCGGACTCTTCGGGGGGCAGCAGACATGCACGTTCCTTCCGGTGTGGATGCAGAGGCGCGCGGACCGGTGCGCCGTGCATTCTAAGTACGGAGTTTTTTCTCCCGGTGCAAGCCCCCGCCACTACCGCAGATGCAGCACCCCCTCCCGGCCGGCACGGACCCAATACGCCTGTCCGGGAGTGAGAACCCCGGCGACGAGGTACCGGCGGTCATAGGCGAAGAACGGCGACTCGATGATGCCGGCCGGTGTGGTCGTGGCCGCGTCCACGGAGACCGAGATATGATACGGCGCGATAAGATTCCATCCCGCCTTCAGCGGCACATCGTGGGTTCCCGCCGTGTCCCCGCAGATGAGGTCTGTGCGCGGGAGAGCATCATGCATCCAGAAGCCCTCCCCACACCGGAGGGTATCCAATGGCCGGTATGCGCCATCAAAGCCATAGATCGCCGGCACGGGGGAGGCGAAGAGATCCGCGGGCCGCATGGATCCCGACACCACGGGGACCGACGCCATGGTCCACCCTCCCTGCCTGACCAACGCATGGCAGAGCGTGTCGCGCACGGTGAGAGAGCCGACGATGGCTCTCATGGCCGCGGCACGCGCCGGCGCGTTGTCGATCGCTTCGAATCCGAACGAACAATACACGACCCTGCATCCATTCCACCGGTACGCAATGGCCCCGATGAGTGCCGTACCGGCTGCGGCTCTCATCTGCGGCCGTGACGGATCCATCTTCAATGCACGGCTCGCCTGTTCGGGATCCGGAACGGTGCCATCGTATGCAAGAAGAGACACCGCGGGAGGCAGCGGGTTGACGGCAGAAGGAAAAAGCTGGTCGTCTGCCCCATCGCCTCCTGCGATCCTGAAGTGCATTCCATGAAGCGGCCCGTCATCAACTCCGCTCAGCGCGAAGATCCCCGATCCATCCAGCGCCAGCTCTGCGCGGAGATACGATGCGTAGAACTGCCTGTCACTCTCGCCACCCCGCACCGTCAACCCGTATCCGATATCCTGTCCGCTGATGAAGAGCCGTCCGCCGGCATCAAGATACGCCGCCAGCGCAGCCTGTTCTGCCTGCGTCAGTGCCGAGGTATAGTCGCTTCCACAGGACCACATCACCCCGCCGTCGTTGCGGAGATATTGGAGCAGAACTTCTTTCGTCACCGGACCTGCGGCGATAGTGTGCCACACGTCGCACGTGCCACCGGCGGAATCCAATGCATCCACAAAGTACGACTCGAACGGCATCCCCGCATCATCATCCACGAGGAGCCACGGATGGAAGGCGAGGAAGATCTCGACGGAGGCTGCATCGCCCGGTGCGCTCAACCATCCATCCGACCATGAGGCGACGAGCCAGTACACATGGCGGCCAACACCGGCTGCCCGATCCAGGAAGGAACCGATCCCCGGAACGACGCTGTCGATGCGCACACCATCGCGATACACGAACACATGCTGCAATGTACGCACCGGATCTTCGGGCGGATCGGTCCAATGGATGACGGCGCTCGCCCCGGCCTGCCGTACAGACATGAAGAGCGGCGATCGCGGTTGCGGGAGTTCACCATGGATCGCCCGCCAGGCGCTGAGCCGGCCGTAGCCCCACTGCGCATTGGGCACAAGGCCTGTACGCACATCAGCGACGGCCGCGGCAAGCAACCGCTCCTTCACCTGCGCGGACGTGAGCCCGGGTTCATGCTCGAGCAGAAGCGCTGCGGCACCGGCAGCGTGGGGAGCGGCCATGCTGGTGCCGCTCATGCTCCGGAAGCCCCCGCCGGGCACGGATGACGTCACCCCGCCTCCCGGTGCAACGATATCCGGCTTCAACGCGCCATCCCGTGCAGGGCCGTGTGCACTGAACACGGACAGGGCACCCGCGGCACCGGCATCGTTGTCGCACGAACCGACCGTGATCGCACCGCGGGCACCTCCGGGCATGCCGATCGTACACGCATCATCGCGATGGTCCAGGAACGCCACCTCGAAGTTGCGTTCCCACCACAGATCGATCCGCCCGCCGTCCGGCAACGAGCCATTGTCCGCTGCCTCGAACCTGAGGACCATCACTATGTCCCCTTCCGTGACCGGCACCAATGGCAGCAGGGTGCACCGGATGACGTTGTCGCCGTTCAAGGGTGAGTGGACCATGTTGGTGAACACGACCTCCACCGAATCGAACGTGAGCAATCCGCTGGACCCGGGGGGCACGGATGGCGCAAAGGATGGATCAGCTTCCTTCCTGCACGAGACACTGATGCGGTCGCCGCCGCTGTACCACGCCTCCATCGGTATCGCAGCGGTATCCTGTGGAAACAACGTATGAAAGGAGAAGCGTATCTCTACCGCTCCGCCGGAAGGGACCACCGCGCTGGCATGGCGTGCGGACAACGCATCATTGCCCGCGGCCAGACAGACGACACTTCCTGCGCGTATGTCGGCATCGATGGCCTGTTCGAACAGCGACGTTCCATCGTGCGGGCCGAGATTGGTGCCCTGGCTTGTGTTGATCACGTGACGCTTGCCGAGAGCGTTCGCCCGGGACCGGATGTAGTCGTAGCCGTCCAGGGTTCCCACCGTTGTGAGTCCGCCGGACCACAGGTCATCCCCCCGGTTGCACACCATGATGATGTCCGCTTCCGGGGCCATGCCTGTGTACGTGCCGCCGGGCCGTCCATTCCCCGCCGCGATGCCTGCCACATGCGTGCCGTGTTCCGCCAGGTCATACATCCACCAGCGCGATCCGTTGATCTCGGCTGAATCGTGTTCCGCCCCGTAGCTCCATCCCGATGGCGGGGTCCCGGTTCCGTGCTGGTCCCATACCGACAGTATGCGTGTGCGCCCGTCGGCCGCACGAAACGTTGCGTGGGGCGTGTTGATCCCGCTATCCGTGAATCCGATGATGACCCCCTTCCCGGTGAGCCTGCGCACCGGATCGGATTGCGCATGCATCACGTGTGCCCCCGTCGATGGCACACTATGGAGCAGCGAAGGATGAAGCTGGCGCGAGGCTTCAACAGCAACGATCCCCGGCCGCGCTGCAAGCGGCCGCAGGGAATCGGCGGGAACCACCGCGGTCAGTATCGCACCGTGCCTCGAGCCAATGATGCCGTTGACTGCCCGGACCACGTCTTCCCTATGCACATCCCCGGAGACGATGATCGGAACCATGTCTTCGTTTTCGCTCAAGCGTTCGCCTCCGCCGGTTGCGCCGGACAGCGGGCGGGGATCCAACCGGCGGGCGAGGTGAGCATGCCGCGGATCGCTCCGGAGCATGAGCATCTGTTCGAGTGCCGGGTCCAGTTTGGATGACCCGATGGGCGCGATGGCCATCCGCGGCTGTGCTGTGGCACCCTCCAGGAGGGCCGCAAGCACGATCAGTGATCCGCATATCTTCATCTGCTACGGCCCTTTCATCGGTACGCCATCAGCATCCTCCTGAACAAGACAGGGTCCCGATGGCGGGACCCTGTCATTGCTACACGCAGAAGGAGCGTTTTCCGATGGACACGCCGGATCACGGCACACTCGATGTCCTGCCGCTGTTCTTTCTCGTTACCGCGATGTCCGTTGCGCCGACACCGCCGTTCAGATCCGCATCCGTGGGCGTGTACACATTCACAAGGCCGACCGCGTTGCGTATGGTGGTGATATCCGTGGTGCCGACCGCGGCGCTTGCATCGGCATCACCTGCGAATGCTCCATAGACCCCGCCGCCAAGGCCGGCAGCGTTCCCACCGTAATAGCGGTCCGTGCCGGTAGAGAAATCATACACCACCGGCGTCCCGTTGATATTCACCGTTCCGGCACTCATGACCGGAAGATGATTGCGGTGGTGCACGATAATATAATAGAGGCCCGTCGGGGCCGCGAAGTCAAGATACACGCGGCTCGTGTCCTTGAACTTCCGCACGGACCCGTCGGCGAGCAACCAGGCGGGAGCGAATGCACGCACCGTCGACCCTGCCGCCGTGGCCGCGTTCCGTATTTCGATCGTGATGCTGTCCACCGCCGTTGCCGGAACCGGCACCCCGGGGAACCGGGCGGCAAGGATGCCCTTCGATCGGAGCGACGTGCGCATGAGCGACGTTGCAGGATCATACGCCCCCTGCAGTTCGGCCTTGACGCTGGCCGATGAAAGCGGTGCGAGATAATATCCGAAGAGATGGTCGCTCGTCCCCTGCAGGATCCCTCCCAGCGTGACGGCGTGCGGAGCGAGCCCCGGGACGAGGAACAGTCCGCCCGCAAGAGGTGCACCGATCCCCGCACCGATATCCGTGAGCACATCATGCTCAACACCCGTCGGCAGTCCGGTAGCCGGGTTGATCCCGACTAGCCGTTGAGCGGTGGCTGAGCCTCCACCCTGCCCGAAGAGCCACAGATACGGCCCGCCCTGGCTGTACTGATCGTAGGCCGCTCCATAGTTCGAGGGGGAATTCAACGACGCGTACGGCAGCGTCCGCAACGTTGCCCCGGAGCGGCTGATGAGGAACACGTCGGTCGTGTAGTTGCCGACCCAGAAGCCGCCCTGTCCGCCGTTCGCGGTGGGGTCGAAAGCGATGTACCGCACCTCGACCGGAGCAGTGATCGTGGAGACCTGGGTCCGGGTGTCCGGATCGATCACTGCGATCGATGTGGTGTTCTGCCCGGCGTACACATACGTTCCGTCATATGCCAGTCCCCGCACACCCGCGACACCACTGACAGTGAATTCCTGAATGAGCGTCCCCGTGGAGGTCCATCGGTGAAGCAGGTTGGTGGCCCAGCGTGCGGTCCAGAATTCCTCCAGGCCCTGCAGATACGCGACCGCCGCATTCCCATTCGTACCGATCACCGGCATCGCATCATAATTGAACTGCACTGCCCAGAGGCCTGTCACGGCATTGAGGATCGTGAACGCGGCATCGCTCCTGTCGGACAGGGCCGGTATCGCATCGGACGTGATCCGGACGATGCACCCGGTGGATGGTGTCGTGGGAACGGTCCACACGTACGTGCTCACACCCGCCGCCGGTGCCGCAGGGGCATCAGCAACTGTTGCCGGTGCTGCCGGAACATCCGGAACTGCCGACGGTACCACCTGGATCTCATCGGCTCTCGATCCTCCTCCCGCGAACGCATCCGAACTCATGATGCCGGACCTGGCAAGCGCGGCAAGGCTCACGGTGTTGATCGGGATCCAGGTGGACCCGTTGTTGGTGGAATAGGACAGCGACACCGTGCCGGTCAGGTTCCGGGCATTCCAACGGATCGCGTAGGTGTTGCCCGGAATGAGGCTCTCTCCCCCGTTCGGCGTGACGATCGTCAGTCCGGGCGCACTGTCATCGATCTCCAGATCGGCGGTCATGATGGTGCCGGACGTGCTGATGTTCCTCAGGGCCACCGAGGTCAACGCACCGGCATAGCTCTTTGAGTCCGGCGTGGTCGTTCCACTGAATGACGTTTTGAGTCCGGCTCCCGGGAAGGGGTCGCCACCATCAGCGCTGATGTTCTGCTCGAGATGCCATTGTCCATCGGCCTGTTCAAGCGCAACGCGGTAGTGGCCGGTGGCCGTATGCCCCGGGTACCACTCATTGTCGTTGTCTGTCGTCACGGATTCATCGACATGATACACCAGCATGCCGTTCCCCTGCAGGTACAGATCGTATCCCGTCTGCTGGCGGTTCTCTGCCATGAAGTATTGCGTACCGGGAGCGCCGGCGGTCCAGAGCTGCCACGCCTCGGGAGCGTCGATGATCCGGTGCAGGGAAGCACCCGGGGTATTTGTCGCGATCGTTGTCGGCGTGACGTAGCCCATCTGCATGTGCGACCAGACATCGGGGAGTGCGGGAGATGCGCCGCCGGGTGCCGGGCCATTCCAGGATCCGCCCGCCATGAGCGACCAGGTATCGAGGCCTGCCGACGTATAGTCGGTATCATAGAGGTCGGGCAGGCCGAACCCGGCGTGGCCGAGTTCATGCGCATACACCCCCATGGTCATGTCGCCGGGCGATTCCCAGAACTCCGGTTCCATGGAATAGTGCGATACCCTGACACCGTCGAGCAGGATGTCCGTCCTCGTCGTCCACGCATGGGACCAGATATCGGAGTTCAGCGACGTGTATTCGGCCCCGGGGCCTGCGTGAACGACGAAGAGCGCGTCCACGTAGCCGTCGCCGTCATTGTCGTACCGGGAAAAATCGACGGACGCATTGACAGCGTTGACGGCATCCTCCGTCAGCTTCTGCGCATTGCGGGGATAGGTGCCCAGCCCGTTCTGGTCGTTGCAATAGTACGAGTAGGGCAGAGGGACGTGCTTCCACCCCACCGTTCCCGGCGGATCGACGGTCACGATATCCAGGGCACCGTAACTCACCACACCGTAATAGTGGCGCATCGAACCGAATGAGGTACCGAACAGGAGGTTGTCAAATGATGTGCCGGGCACCTGCGATGCCCTGTCAACAAAGTCCACGAGGATCACGAGTGCACGCCAGTCACCTGATGGAGCACGCGACGGTCCGAGGGTCCGGAGCGGCCGGCCTCCCGGCACAGCCTGGACCTGTTCGCGGAGCGCGGGGGCTGCCCACGCACCATCCACACCGAGCGAACGCAGTTCAGGAAGATGCTGGAGTGCATAGGGCACCGTGATCGAACCCCGCCGCAGGAATTCCCTGACGCGGCGGGTGCGGGGGCATCTGGGCGGAGGAGATGACCGGTGTGAGTGCGGTGCTGATGAGCACGCAGGCGAGGATGACGATGAGATGATGGTGCACAGATCGCATGGCTGCCTCCCGTAGGCGCAACGAAAGATTGCCATGCAGCGTGTGAACGCCGCCCGGCGACACCGAACCTTTGTAACATACGATCTGGACGGGAGAATTGCCACGGGATGGCTTGTGTGGGCTGGAGCAGGTGCAGCGGTCGCGTGCCACCCAGTGGCATGCGCAAGCTACCGCGATACAGACATGGGTGAGGGCAAAGTGCACCGGATCCGACCACTGATGTTGGTCGCCCTTCAGGGCCGGGCCGGCTCCACCTCAACGCCCAGCCTCCACATCCGTATCTCGTTCTTCAAACCCTCGAGATACAATGGCGACGGCAGTTCCCGCAACAGGTTCTGCTCCACCGCCCAGGTGGCGGTCCTGTCGTAGGAGTCCCCGGCCGTGACCGTCAGGGGAACCATCGCTCTGTCAAAAGCAAAATTCAGGATGATCTGCACGATCACCGGCGTCTTGTACACATGCCCTTTGTTATCATTGACACATACCGTGACCTCGCCCTTCACGTTGTCCACCCGCAGGTGGAGCGCGCCATTGCCCTTCTGGTCCACACCGAGGGTTGTTCCCAGCACGCTCCTGGGGAGAATGGCATAGGCCCTCTCCCGTCCTGTGGCCGGTGAGGCGCAGTCATATGCCCGGGTATGCGGCGAGCAGCCTTCTATGGACCGTGCATCGATCATCGCAAGGAACGCCCGGTTGAAGGCATTGTTCGTCCCGCACACAAGCAACTCCGCGATACCATCCGTATCGAGGTCGGCAAGGGCGATGTCCGCGATGTGCCCGGTGTTGACGTACGTCTGCATCATTCTTCCCGTCTGCACATCGAACCTCTGGACCATCCCCGGGAAGCTGGGGGTATGGGCAGATGCCACATAGACGTCGGTGACGCCATCACTGTCGACATCACCGGCAACGATGTCGTTGATCGTGAATGTCCCGGCCCTGCTATCCGGACGTTCCGGAAAATCGTAGGCTCCCGTGATCGATGTCGCCCAGATGCGCCGATGATCTTCGAGGGAATACGCGATCAGTTCCGTCGAACCCCCGCCGGACCCCGGTTCGGTGTTCTGCGCATAGATGAGGTCCTTCTTGCCATCACGATCCGCATCGGCAAATGCGAATCCGTGCTGCGCATCCCAGGACGTGGAATTCAGTCCCCACTTGGTGACCGTCGGTTCTCCGACCGTGATCTCCTCGATCGCGGCATCATACCTGTTCAGAACAGAGAGCCGGTCGCCCTCATACTCCACACGTATGGGCTCACGGTCCATGCGGCCGAGCGTGTACCAGGCACCGATGAGCAGGAGCACCGTGGTCGATGCCAGGGCAACGGTCCGCGATCTCCTCCGCCACAGGACTCCCACCGTGTGCATCAGCAGCGATGCACGCTCCGGGATGATGATGCGCAGGTCGTAGAAGGCGTCGCTGAGCGTACGTACACCGACGATCTCCAAAATGCGCCGCGGATACCGCGCACGGAGGTCCTGCACGCAGGATTCCGCGCGTTCCGTCTGTCCGCGCGGGACGACCAG
Source organism: Ignavibacteriota bacterium (assembly GCA_016707525.1). Taxonomy (NCBI): domain Bacteria; kingdom Pseudomonadati; phylum Ignavibacteriota; species Ignavibacteriota bacterium. The sequence continues at coordinate 209,235 of JADJHP010000010.1, read as the reverse complement.
CACCTCCACCGGCGAGTAGAATGCCGCCTCCACCTTCACGCACAACGTGTCGTCATCCACGGGTTGGGCCACGCCATCCGCATCGAGCCCACCGGTGAACGCGACCCCCTCACGGATCGCGTACTGCATCCGCTCATGATTGTGGCGCAGCACGGCACATGCCAGCACCGCGGCGACCGCAAGATCGGAGGAGCTCCCCTCATGCAGTGCATGGTTGCCACCAAAACTCACCTGACCCACCATCGGCACATCATCCGGAACACCGCACCGCGCAAGCCACGCCCGTACGGCCTGCATCGGGATGGTGGTGAGCCCGCTCCCGGTGTGGTCGACACCCAGCACGGCCACATCGGGCGTGATGCTCTCGTGCCCGTCGGCGCTGTGCCCCAGGATGCGCGCACGCACCTGCCGGAGTGCGCCGCTGTGGGGCATGCCGGCTTCCGCGTGACGCTCGACCACCGGGAACCATGCTGCATGCGGATGGGCATCCGTCCCGGCCGCGAGCACAAGCCGGATCTCTTCCACCCGCTCGCGCAACGATCGGTCAGAGGGGAGGATGACGGCTTCGATCGCCCGGAGGCCGGCACTCCCCGGTGGTTGCCGGGCAAGGTCGATGCCGGAGGGCCGCGGGAACCCGATGACACGGAACATCTCATCCCAAGAAGCGACATGCGCATAAGCCAGCGCACATACGATCTTCATCCGGTCCAACCCCGGTTTCACTCCCGGCGTTTCCATCGCACCGGATGTCCGCCGGAACCCCGCCTCGATCACGCTGCAGATCTGCTCGAGACGCTCCGGCGCATATCCTGATGCATGGAGGGAGGGCACACAGAACCGGAAGCGCTCCGCGACATCGATGACATGGGATTCGAAGACGGCCGCCGCATCCCCGAGGAACCCGAGGAAGGAAGCGATGGCCGCCAGACGCTGATATGGTGTAGCCGGAAGGGAGAGCGATAGCAGGAGTTCCTGATACCGCTGCTCGACCTCCAGCGGATTGAGTTGGGTACTCATCGGAGGAGGGACGACATCGTGTGACGCACAGGAGACGGACCGGAGCCCGGGGCTCCGGACATCGCCGCTAGGTGTACAATCGGATAACCAACTTCCTTCCTGGTGCAGGATCAAGGAATGATGCACGGCCACCTGTCAACCCGACCAGAAGAGGCAGTCCTTCCGCGGACCAGATCACCGCGCGGCGGATGCCAGGCATCGTGGGGCCATCAGAACAACGGATCCCGATCAGCGCGCCGGAGGGCTCGATCGATACGTCATAGGAGTGGCCCGGAGTATTCTCGACATGCACCGTTCCGTCCTCCGCACGCACCGCGGAGCACACGGGGAATGCCACAAGGGCTTCCGCTTGAGACCATTCCCGCGGGGTGCGGGGCGCCTCGATGTGGAACTCCGCCCGTCCCTGATCATCGATCACGGCATCAGCGTCCAGCGCCGGAAGCGTGACGACCGGCCCGAGCTGGCAGAGTGGATCGTCGGCATGATAGTATAACTTCACTCTGCGGTTGGACGCATCCTGACGGACACGCAGGAGGATATGGTTCACTTCCGATGCGTACGTGGCCACGGTTTCAAACCCTTCCTGCGACATCGATTCAGGCGCCATCGCAGCCAGGATCCCGGAATACGACCCTCCGGCAGGCACCTGAAGGTGCGGATGATAGGGGGTCAGGGAGACCATCGTGCCCCGGGCAAAGATCCTCTTCATCGCGGCGACGAGCGAGGGCGTTGGCTGCCCCTGGCTTTCCCGGACATAGCCATGCAGCGTCATGAGGTCCTCATGAACAGCATGGCACCCCGGACACACGCTGATATGCGCAGCAAGGACAGCCCGTTCTGCTGGCTGGAACCGCTCCGGCTCCAGGATCAGCATTTCAAGCGTATGTTCATCAATGTGGACCATGGTGTCTCATATTCGGTGCATCTCCTGGCCGTTGCAGAATTTCATGGATGGGATCATTTCTGCACCCCGAGGAGTTCTTCCCGCATCATGCCAAGGAATCGTTCCCGGGCCAGTTTGGCGAGATATTCCAGATGGCAACGGTGGTTCTCCAAATATTCCTCCCGGGAGAGGCCGGGGAGAATTCCCTGCAAGCGGGCAAAATACGAATGATCGATACCGTCGTTCTCGACGAATTCCGCATGGAGGATCCCGCGGATGGCGGACATGTACGCCACATAGATCGGGCCTGTCACCTTTCCCTTTTCCAGATAGGCAGAACGCTTCTCGGTTTCGATGCCCAGCAGCGCCCCGTCGATGACACGATCCGCCTCCTCGCCGCGGATCGGGGCTTCCCCCTGGTCCCGGCCCTCTTCCGGGCCCGAGCCGAACCGTGCATACGCCATCCGGAGGATGAGCGCGAGGGACGTCAGTGGTATACTCTTCCGGTAGACGGCCTGGCCTTCGAGGATCGTCGTGCAATGGTGCACGACCTCCCGCAGCGGGGTCCGCTCGTGCAGGCGTCCGGTCAACTCGCCTTCCAGATATGCCCACGGCATCTCCGGCAAGGACCGATCCGCCGGGGTCTCGCCGGCCCCGGCGATCCAGAGCTCTCCCCCGCGCCGGTCCTCGTGCAGGGCCGTCGTTGCGTGAATGGCGTTCCTCAGATTGCGGATGATCTTCTCAAGCGAGGGATCGTGATCGCGGTACAGGCGGACCAGCTGTTGGTGCACCATACTATAGACGATGCGCCGGGTGGCCGCAAGGAGTTCGGCATCCGGCAGAGATTCCCAGTGGAGCGAGGTGTAGTAGACCTCAAGCTGTGTGAATGTGCCATGCGCATCGCGTGCGAACAACGGGCCGATGCAATCGAGGGCAAGGTCATCGGGCGTGAGTCCGAAGAACGAAGGGGTGATGGCCCCGGCGTTGACGCGTTTCAGGATGTGGGTCGTGGCGATCCGTAGCGTCAGATCGATGAACGCGCGACTCTCCGCTGGTGCGGGGTGAGGTGAAAGGATCGTACGGATGGATTCGCGAAGTTGCATCACTCCCCTGAGGATGCGGTCAAAGTGCGGCCGTGTTCTCACAGCATCCGGGCGGATGCCGTTACCATGTGGACCCTCACCCCGCGCGGGGTGTGCGGTCAGTCCCTGAGTTCCAGCTTCCGGATCTCGTCGCGCAAGGCGGCCGCCTTCTCGTACTCTTCCTTCTCGATGGCCTGCTTGAGCTGCTGGTTCAATTGCTCGAGCTTGGTCATCTTGCCGCCCCCCTGCTCTTTCGCGGATTGGGCGGGGGCCTTGGGCGGCTTGGGTGCAGCGCCTTCCTTCGGCGGCCCTTCTTCCTCTTCTTCGTCGGGGACGAACGAGGCTTCATCCATCACGCCCGACGACACGAAGATCTGCGCACCGTAGCGCACGGCGAGCGCGATCGCATCGCTGGGACGTGAATCGATCAACTGATTGTCGATGCTCAGTTTTGCATAGAAGGTGCCGTCACGCAGATCATCGATCGTCACCTCGGTCAGCTCCGAACCGAACGCCGAGATGATGTTCTTCATGAGATCATGCGTCAACGGGCGTGGCGGCTTGATCCCCTCCATCTCGAGGGCGATCGACTGCGCTTCGGCCTGTCCGATGATGATCGGGAGCCTCCGCGTGCCTTCAACCTCCCGCAGGATGAGCGCATACGCGCCGCCGCTCGCGGGGTTCGTCGAAAGTCCCAGTATGTCCACCAACACTCGTTCCACAGTGATCTCCTTCTCGAAGGAACAACAGGATCGTCCTTCGTCCTTCTTCCCTCTTACGTTCTCTTCTTCAGTTGCTCGGTCAACTCCGGCACCACCTCGAACAGATCCCCCACGATCCCATAATCCGCCACCTGGAAGATCGGGGCATCCTTGTCTTTGTTGATCGCCACAATGTACTTCGAAGACGACATACCCGCAAGGTGCTGCACCGCCCCGGAGATGCCGCAGGCAATATAGAGCGTCGGGGAGACCGTCTTGCCGGTCTGTCCGACCTGCTCATCGTGCGGCCTCCACCCGGCATCCACGACGGCGCGCGATGCACCGATGGCTGCACCGAGGACGTCCGCAAGGGATTCCAGCTGCGCGAAGTGCTCGGGGCCCTTCATGCCACGGCCCCCTGCCACGATGATGTCCGCTTCGGTGACATCCGGCCGCCCGGTGGCCACCGCCACACTCTGTACAACAGTTGTAAGGTCCGCAGGTTCCATGGCGACCGCCACGGCCTCCACCGGAGCAGATGCCCCGCCCGCCTTTGCCGGGAAGACGTTCGGCCGGAGCGTGAAGACCTTCACCGCGGTCTTGACCCGCACATCCGCCACCGCTTTACCGGCGAACACCGGACGCGACGCCAGGATGTCGCCGTTCTCGACCTGCAACGCGATGCAGTCCGATGCCAGTCCGGCCTCAAGCTGCACCGCCACGCGCGGCGCAAGGTCCTTGCCCATCTGGCTCGCCGGCAGGAACACGATGGCGGCGCTTTCCTTCTTCGCGACCGTGCTGATCGCCTTCGCGTATGCCCGGTTCGCATGGGCTGCGAGCGAAGGGTCATCCACCGCGATCACGCGCGCTGCCCCATACTGGCCGAGCTCGCCGGCCATTGCCGTTACGCCACTGCCGACCACCAGGGCAACGCATTCGGCGCCGAGGGTATCCGCGACATCGCGCGCCGCGCGCACCGTTTCAAACGAGGATTTCTTGAACTTGCCATCACGCTGTTCGGCGAACGCCAGGACTTTCATATGATCTTTGCCTCATCATGGAGTAGCCGGATCAGTTCGGGGACGGCGGTCTTGTCGGTGCCCAGGATCCGGCCCGCGGCCTTGGCGGCGGGCTTTCTCAGGGCAACGGTCTCGACGCGGGGAGTGGCCGCGGTGGCGGCTTTCTCCTCGATGGGCTTGCTCTTGGCCGCCATGATCCCCTTCAGCGAAGGATACCGGGGCTCATTCAACCCCTTCTGTGCCAGGAACACGGCCGGCAATTTCGTATGGACGGTCTCATGGCCACCCTCGATCTCGCGGTGACAGACCACGGTGCCGTCATTGATCTCGATCTTCACTGCGACGCCAACGGAAGGAAGTCCGAGCATCTCGGCAACGAGGGTGCCGACCTGGGCATCGTCGTGGTCGATGGACTGCTTCCCGAACAGGATCACATCGGGGGCCAGGGCGCGGAGTTCTTCGGCAAGCGCTGCTGCCACGCCGAACGAATCGCGTTCGCTATCGTCCTTCAGGAGCACCGCTTTGTCCACGCCCATCGCCAGGGCCTTCCGGAGCGTTTCCTTGTGCTTGTCGTTGCCGAGACTGATGGCAACGACCTCGCCTTTGAATTTGTCGCGCATACGGAGGCCTTCTTCAACGGCGATCTCATCGTACGGGCTCATCATGAAGTTCACGCCGGCGCGGTCTATACTGACATTATCGGCGCCGACCTTGATCTTCGTTTCGGTGTCGGGAACGTGGTTGATACAGACGGCAACCTTCATGCAACTCCTTCATGTGGACTGACAAAACCGCTTTCCGGGGGCGAATACCGCCATTCTATGGCGTGTTCCGGGCAATTTTGCCCCGGGTCATCGCCCTTTCCGGGTTGGAAATATACCTACACCCTGCCCAAAAGGCAAACGGGCTTTGACTTTCTCCCGCGAATTCATTATTTTTATGCTTCGTAACGATAATCTTGTTGACGTACCTCATTCTTGGAGAAGTGGCCGGATGGCTCAGCACGTATCGGCAGAAAAAAGGGCACGCCAGGCGAAACGCCGCACAGCCCGCAATGCGCAGGCAAAGTCTCGCATTCGCAAGTCCATTAAGCGCGTCAGCACCACGACCGACAAGGCAAAGGCCGTGGTCGAACTGACCAAGACGGTGAAGCTGCTCGATCAGCTTGCCGCCAAAGGCGTGATCCACAAGAACACCGCCGCGAATCAGAAGTCACGCCTCGCCAAGCTTATCAACACCCTGAAGTAGTCTCTCGAGTTCCGCACGGCGTTCACGATAGCGCCCGGCATCTGCCGGGCGCTGTTGTGCTAATCTGTTGTAGGCCTCAACCGCCTCACGGTACCTTCCCTGGTCCGCGTAGATCTCCGCAAGCGTCGCTGATACGATAGGAAGAGCTCCGTCCGTCCCGCTCTCCCCGGACGCGCCCTGATCCTCCTGCATCGATGGCGATGGCGTGTGCCCCTGCGCCCCGGCATCCGGACGGACCTTCACGTGCGGCAACTGCCGCAGCATGAAATCCACGCTGCTCTCCGCCCCTTCCTGCGGTTGCACGACGGCCCCGATACCGGACAGGCCCGGCAGTATCCGCCGGGCCTGTGCAAATTGTTGTTCCGCATCCTGCGCTTTGCCCAACCGCTCGTAACACCGTCCCAACAACACGTGTGCCGTCGCATACGCCGGGAACTGCTTCATCCCGGCCAGCAGCACACTCAGGGCCGCGGGCACATCGCCGCGGTCAAGCAATCCCGCTGCGCGCTCCGCGAAGCGGGCCTCGATGTCCGTTCCACCGGCCACGTTACCCTTCGGCGCGCACACGGCGTGCGAGGAAAGCGTGCTTCAGGGACATCCCCGACACGAAGGCGAAGCCGAGGAAGAACATCAACTGGAACGGCACTGCCGCGATCTCGAGGAAGTAGATCGATGCGACCACGCCGATCAGGCAGTAGGCCGCAAGGAAGAGCTCCAGCACCACCGTGCCGCTGATCTTCACGGGGCTATAGCTCTTGTCGCGCCAGGTGTCCTTCTTGTTCTGGATGGAGTACTTCGGCGTGCGCACGAATTCGCTCTTCCGCTTGAAGAGCCCTTCGAGCACCGCGCGGCTGTTATTCACCGCGAAGCCCATACTCCCCGCCATGAACACGGGGAAGAGGAAGATACGCTTCCGCCAATCGGCGTACACGTCCTTCTGCGAGAACAGATAGAAGAGGAACGAGCCGATGAAGGCGAACACGAACACCGACATGAACGTGAAGTAGGCGTTGTGCGCGCCCGCATGCTTGATGAACACGAGCGGCACGTTCAGCACACCGGCCAGCACGATGAACGGGAAGACCAGGTTGTTCGTGAGGTGGAACGTCGCGTGCACCTTGATCTTCAGCGGCAGATCGGAGCGCCACACCGTGGGGAGCATCTAGCGCGCGGTCTCGATCGCACCCTTGGTCCAACGGAACTGCTGCGACTTGAGGGCATTGATCTCGGACGGCAGTTCCGCCGGCGAGGTGACGTTGTTGAGGTACTTGAACTTCCAGCCGCGGAGCTGCGCACGGTAGCTCAGGTCGAGATCCTCGGTCAGCGTATCGGCCTGCCAGTTGCCTGCGTCGAGGATGCATTCTTTCCTCCACACGCCGGCGGTACCGTTGAAGTTGATGAAGAAGCCGACCTTGTTCCGCACGGCCTGCTCGATGACGAAGTGGCCGTCGAGTGCCATCGCCTGCGTACGGGTGAGGATCGAGTAATCCGAGTTGATGTGCTCCCAGCGCGTCTGCACCATGCCGATCTTGGGATCGGTGGCGAAGTACGGCAGCGTCTTGAGCAGGAAGTCCTGCCGCGGCACGAAATCCGCATCGAAGATCGCCACATATTCGCCGCGGGCGCTGACAAGCCCCTCCTTGAGCGCACCGGCCTTGAAGCCCTGCCGGTTGGTGCGGCGTACCTGCTTGATGTCGTACCCGAGCTTGCGGTAGCGTTCCACGTGCTGGGCCACGACCTCCACGGTCTCGTCCGTGGAATCATCGAGCACCTGGATCTCCAGTTTGTCCTTCGGATAGATCATGGCACACGCGGCGTCGATCAGGCGCCCGACCACGTACACCTCGTTGAAGACCGGGAGCTGTACGGTCACGACCGGATAGGTCTCGAGCGTGCCGGCGGATGGCTGTTTCCGGGACTTGAACTTCAGGTAATAATAGATCATGACGAAGCCATGCGACCCGAAGATAAAGAGGATCGTGAGTGCGGTGATGTACGAAAAGAGGATGATCTCTTCCATGGTGGGTTTTGAGGGGCTACCTTAGATTGTGATCGATAAGGACACGATGATTACCAGCCAGACACTGTTTCCAGCAGCACATCTTCTGTGATCTTGCGGATCGCTTCCTGCAATCCCGACTTCCGCTGCGAGATCCCGCCTCCCGAATCATAGTCACCCCAGTTGGCGAAGGTCTTTTCCCAGACCTTCTTCCGGAGCTTCATGTCCTGGAACGTGAACCGCACCGTCATGGTCACCCGCCTCTTACTCACCTGTTCGCCCTGTTGGACGACCGATGGCGCATCGGACACAGTTACGATGGCGCCGCTCAGGATCGCATCGGCCGTGTTCCGGTCCGCGATCTGCAGGCTGTTGTCACTGATGAACTGATCCGTGAGCAGGCGCGTGAAATCCTCGCGCAGCCCCGGCTCACCGAACCCCGACTGGTCATCGACCAGCGGGATCGCCACGGTCTTGAGATGCGACGGGACCGAAGCGCCGGTGAAGGAGTAGCAGGAACCAAGAACGAAGGAACCCAGCAAGAGGAAGCCCACGAGCATAACGCCCGCGCCTCTCTCGATCCTTTGTCCCGATATCCAGCGCTTCATCCTGATGTCTTTCACTAAGAATTAAGAACTAAGAATTCTTAGTTCTAAATTCTTAACCTTTGGCGTCCAAGCCATACTCTTTGATCTTCCGGTACAGCGTCCGCTCGCTGATCTTCAGCGCCCGCGCCGCCACACGGCGGTTGCCGTTGTAACGCTCCAGCGCCTCTTCGATCAGCTTCCGCTCCATCATATCCAGCGACAGATTGGCGGGGTCCGCCTGTCCCTGCGTGGACGGCGGTTCGGACACGTAGGCGTGCGTGGCCTCGGCATTCTGAATGTGCTCGGTGAGGATGCTCTTGAGCTCCAGCAACCCGCCCTTGATGTCCAGCAGCGCACGCAGGATCAGCTCACGCTCCGCCTGCTCAACACTCTTGCCCAACGGGATCGGGAGGTTGCGGTCCGATTGCCCCGCCGCACGATAGTCCTTCAGATACTTCCGCACATCCTCGGCTTCCAGGAACCGCCCGTTCTCCAGCACCAGCATGCTCTCCACCACGTTGCGCAGCTCGCGCACATTCCCCGGCCAGTGGTAGGCCTGCAACAGGCTGAGCGCGGCCGGACTGATGCCGGCGAACGGGATCGAATTCCGGCGCGACACATCGCTCGCAAAGTGCTGGAGCAGCAGGGGGATGTCCTCGACCCGGTTGCGCAGGGGCGGGATCGCAATGTTCACCGACCGCAAACGATAGAACAGATCGGCGCGGAAATTCCCGGCCTGGACCTCATGTTCAAGATTCTTGTTCGTGGCAGCCACGACGCGCACATCCACGTGGCGCATCGCGGACGATCCGACGCGCTGGAACTCGCCGTTCTCCAGGATGCGGAGGAACTTCACCTGTGCCGCGAGCGGAAGTTCGCCGACCTCATCCAGAAAGATCGTGCCGCCATCCGCCAGTTCGAAGTACCCCTTCCGCTGCTCGGACGCGCCGGTGAAGGAACCGCGCTCATGCCCGAACAACTCACTCTCGATGATCCCCTCCGGGATCGCACCGCAGTTCACCGTGACCATCGGTTTGCGGGAGCGTGTGCTCGCACCGTAGATGGCCTTGGCGATCACTTCCTTGCCCGACCCGCTCTCACCGGTGATGAGCACGGTGATGTCGGTCGGCGCCACCTGCTCGATGACCTCAACGATCTTCCGCATCTCGACGGAGGTGCCGAGGATGCCATACTCCTCCTGGAAGCGGTCGGCCGGTATGTGGACGGCGTTCTCCATCGGCCTAGCGGGACACCACCATGGCACTCACGCCTGTCTTCCGTTTGAGTTGCGCCGCCGCGGCCTTCGCTTCGTCATAGGTACCGTAGCTCCCCACCATCACGATGAAGAGCGACTTCGTGTCGCGCACCTTGCTGATCATCTCCGCCGTGTACCCGAGGCCTTCGTACTTGTTCTTTGCGGTGACGGCATTGGCGTGCACCGTGAACGCTCCCACCTGCAGCGAGAAGCGGACGGGGATGGCCGTATCCGTTCCCGATGGCGCCGGGTCCTGTGCGGCCGGCTCGTTCTTGGTCTCCACGGGGCGCACCTGATCCGCCGGGGGCGGCAGGCCGGCCTTCGGGAGTTCGGTCGGTGTCTCCGCGGGTTTCGTTTCTGCGGGTACGGTCTCCGCGGGCGTCACATCCGCGGGCCTTGTGGACGCCGGTTCCGGCGCATCGGTCTGCGCCTGCGGCTGTGCCGAGGCATACTGCGACGAAGGGTACTCTGCTTTCAATTGACCCATTTTCAGATCAGCGGTACGGTACAACCCGAGCGCGTAATAGAACTGATACACCTTGAAGAGCGCGTCATCCGCCCACTCGCTCTTCGGGAAGTTGTCCACAATGCTCTGGTATGTGCGCACGGCATCCGCACCCTCGCGGGTCAGCAACGCCTGCAGATACAGCACGCCGGGATCATTCGGATGGTCGGTGAGAAGGGTGGAAAGTTGTTCGCGGACCTCATCGGCCGCCCCGGCATTCACACGCGCCACCAGGGCGCGGATGTCGGGCGTACCACTCTGCCCGACGGCAGAGAGAACGAGGAGGGGGAGCAGGAGCAGCGTCATCAACGATCGTTTCATGCGGCTTCACCTTCTGTGTGCTTGTCCGCCCTCGCCGGTTCCCCGAACAACGTGGCGGCATTCGCGCGTTCTATCCTGCAATCGACGAGATCTCCCTCATGCAGGTCCCGTCTCGGAAAGATCACCGTCTTGTTCGTGTCGGTGCGGCCCATGAACTCCGCATCCGATTTCTTGCTCGGCCCTTCCACGAGCACCGCTTCCACGGTGCCGATGAGCCGCTTGTTCAATTCCGTGGAGATCACATGCTGAAGCCCGACGATCTCCGTCACGCGCGCACTCTTCTCTTCCGCGGGAACGCTGTCGCCCATCTCCCACGCCTTCGTCCGCTCGCGCGCGGAGTACATGAAGGTGTACGCGCCGTCGTACCGCACCTCGCGCATCAGGTCCATCGTCATCCTGTGCTCTTCCGCTGTTTCGGTCGGAAAGCCGGAGATGATGTCCGTCGAGAGACTCACACCGGGAATGGTGTTCCGGATCTTCTCCACCAGTCGCAGGTATTGCGATGCGGTATACGTCCGGTTCATCAGCGCCAGCACCCTGTCGGACCCGGACTGCACCGGCAGATGGATGTATTTGCAGATATTGTCGGTGGAGGCGATGGCATCGATGAGCGCGTCGGACATGTCCTGCGGATGGGACGTCGTGAAACGTACCCGCATCGTGCGGTCCACCGCGGCAACGGCCTTCATGAGCGCGGCGAAATCGTGCGCGCCGTCCCGGTACGAATTCACGTTCTGTCCGAGCAGCGTGACCTCGCGGAACCCCTTCTCGGCCAGCGCACGGACCTCGTCCACGATGCTGGTGAAGGAGCGGCTCCGTTCGCGCCCCCTGGTGAACGGCACGACGCAGAAGGTGCAGAACTTGTCGCATCCGCGCATCACGGAGAGCCAGGCACTGATGCCTTCGGTCCGGAGCGGTTCGATATCGTCGTAGGTCTCGACCCGGGAGAGCCGGACCGCGATGCCCTTTTCGCCTCCGAACGCGCCGTCGAGAAGCGCCGGAAGCTTGCGGTACTCGTCCGGCCCCACGATGAGGTCCACCAGGCGCTCTTCCTCGATGAACTGTTCACGCAGCCGTTCAGCCATGCAGCCGAGCACCCCGACCACAAGATGCGGACGGGTGCGCTTTTGCGCGTTGATCAGCCCCAGACGCCCCCTGATACGCTGCTCCGCATTATCGCGGATGGCACACGTGTTCAGCAGGACGACGTCTGCGTCTGACATCTCGCCGGTGAATGTATAGCCACGGGAATTCAGGATACCGCCGACGAGCTCGCTGTCGGCCACGTTCATCTGACATCCGTAGGTTTCTACATACACGCGACGCGGGGGATCGGAGTGTAGTGTGTTCGAAGTCATATTTGAGGCTGACAAATGTATCCACCCTGTGACATAAAAGCAATTTGGGAAGATTAGAAATTGGTTAAATGTTTTTAATTTGACCTATTTTGGGAGGTTTTTCGCTGAATTCTGTCAATTCGTCAGATGAAGACTTTTTAATAATCGGCGGGCGTGAGGATAAATGCTGATGAATCTTCGTATCTTTTAGGCGCAATTCCCAAATACGCCGACTTTTCGACTGAATGAGTCATGACACCCAGCAATCTTATCCTCGAGATCCACGCGAAAGCAAAAAATCTCGGAAAAACGATCGTTTTGCCCGATGCAACGGATGAACGGGCCATCCAGGCAGCACGGATCCTGAAAGATCAGAAGATCGCCAACCCTATCCTCGTGGGGGACGCGAAGGCCATTGAAGCGGGGATGAAGAAGACGGGGACGCTGCCGGACGGGTTGACCGTTGTGGATCCGAAGACTTCGGACCGGCTCGACGATTTCGCCGGTATCCTGTACAACCTCCGGAAAGCGAAGGGGCTCGACCTCCCCGGCGCGAAGGCGCTCCTGCAGCAGCCACTCTACTTCGGTGCCATGATGGTACGTGAAGGGCTTGCCAGCGGCAGCGTGGCCGGCTCACTCTCCACCACCGGCGATGTGCTCCGTGCAGGCATCCAGGTGATCGGACTCGCGGACAATATCACCGTGGTGTCCAGCTTCTTCCTGATGGTATTCCCGCACCAGGCGTATTCCTTCGCGGACAGCGCCGTGGTGCCCGATCCGACGTTCGAGCAGTTGGCGGACATCGCGATCTCCACGGCCGACAATCACCGCCGGCTCACCGGCGAGGTGCCGCGCGTGGCAATGCTTTCGTTCTCCACCAAGGGGAGCGCAAGCCACCCGCTCGTGGAAAAGGTGCAGAAGGCGACGGCGCTGGTGAAGAGCAAGCGCCCCGATCTGTGCGTGGACGGCGAGGTGCAGCTCGACACCGCCATCGTGCCGAAGGTGGCAGCGTCCAAGGCCCCGGGCAGCCCGCTCGAAGGGAAAGCCAACGTGCTCGTCTTCCCCGACCTGAACGCAGGCAACATTGGCTACAAGATGGCGCAGCGTATGGCCGGTGCCGATGCGATCGGGCCGGTCGTGCAGGGCCTTCGCAAGCCGGCATTCGACCTCTCCCGCGGCTGCAGCGTGCAGGACATCGTGGATGTTTCGGCGATCAATGCGGTGGTGGGGGCGGTATAGGATGATGTGGTAGGACCCGTAGGGCCGATGTAAAATACTGTAGGGGATCGTTGCAAAATATTGTAGGGGCCGAGCATGCTCGGCCCCTACATGGCACATGGCCCCTACATGGCCCCTACAATAGTTTCACGGGGCATCTTGCGGTTCACAGCGATCTACCGCCTCACCAAACTCACAAGCCACGCCGCACCCATCACCACCGACGCCACACCGACGATCGCCGGCGACGCCGGGAAATCGAACACGAACGCCAGCACCAACCCCACCACCGGCGCCAGCAACCCTATCAGCACCGACAGCACAAAGATCCCCTTCACACTCCTCGTCAGCAACATCGCGGTCACCGGCGGCACAACCAGGAACCCGAATACGAACAGATCCCCCACCATATGCGTGGCGAACGAGATGACCACGCCCGCGATAAGATAGAAGACCATCTCCCACGCCCGTGCCCGGTACCCCTGCGTCGCCGCCGTCTCTGCATCGAATGTGACAAAGATGAACTCCTTGAAGAAGAGGAGATGCCCCGCCATCGCGAACACGAACGCCCCGGCCATCAGCCAGAACAGTTCCGGCGTCACGAACAGGATGTCCCCCCGCAGCAGGTTCTCGATCTCCGCCGCCTCCACATGCGGTGTCTTCTGCATGATCAGGATACGCGCGGCGACGGACGTGATGAACACCACACCGAGCACGGCATCGCGCGGCGTCTTCTTCTCCGTCAACATCCGCGAGATGATCACCACGGTGATCAGCGTGACGGCCACGGCCCCGACGGTATGCGGGACCGGCACGAACGGCAGGAACGTGAGCGCGAGCCCCAGCACTGATGCCTGCGTGAGCACCGCCCCCAGGAACACGACCCGCTTCGCCACCACATACACGCCGAGGAACGCACAGGAGACGCCGACCAGCACACTGCCATAGAGCGCATACGGAAATTCGCGGAACAGGGTACCGATGATCTCAGCGACGTTCATCGCGACCTCCCACCGTCACCACGGTCCGCCCGCTGATGTGTTCAACATGCATCGGCACCCGGTACAGCGCGGAAAGATTCGCGGGGTGAGCACATCGCCCACCGCGCCCACCTGGAAGAAATCGCGCTCGACCAGTGCGATCTGCTGCGCGAGGTTCGCCACGTCGTCCAACTGGTGACTCACCATGATCACCGTCAGCCTGTCGCGCTCGTGCAATGCATCGATCAGGTCCAGCATGGCGACACGCGACGCGAGGTCCATGCCGTTCGCCGGCTCATCAAGGACCAGCACGTCGGGCTCCGAGGCAAGAGCGCGTGCGATGAGCACACGCTGCTTCTGCCCTCCCGACAGGTCGCGGAAGACGCGGCCCGCGAGCCCTTCCACTCCGACGTGCTCCAGCGATCGCCTCGCCGCCGCACGATCGCTCTCGCCCGGAAGACGAACGGGGCCGGCACTGCGGTAGCGACCCATCATCACCACATCCATCGCCGTGAAGGGCAGAACGGAATCGATCGCATCGCGCTGCGGTACATATCCCCAGCGAATGGGTGAACCATCCACCGTATGGACACTGATGGTGCCTGCTTGTGGCTTCAGCGTGCCGAGGATGGCGCGGAGAAGTGTCGTTTTCCCTGCGCCGTTCGGGCCCACCACGCCGAAGAACTCTCCCTGACGTATCGCGAGTGACACGTCCGTCAGGATCACCTTCCGCCCGTAGCCGAGGCGGACCCCGTCAAAGCGGATGATCTCCTGATCGTTCACCGGAGACCCCCCGTCAGGGTCGCGATGTTCTGGTCCATCAGGGAGATGTAGTCCTTCGCCCCGTCGACGCCACCGACCGACGTCGCAAGGCGGATCACCTTGATGCCGGTGGACCGCGCGATCTGGTCCGGTGCGCTCAGGTCGTAGAACGGTTCGACGATGATGACCTTGATGCCGGACTGCCGCACGAGGGAGATCAGTTCCGCCGTGTGCGCTGGACTCGGTGCGATGCCGGGCTTCGGCTCCACCTGGCCGGCCACATGCAACCCGAGCCAGCCCACGAAGTACGTCCAACTCTTGTGGAACGTAACAACCTTTGCTCCGGCGAACGGCTTCATGGCCGCAGACCACTGGGCGATCTTGCCGTCCAGGGTCTTCAGATAGGCATCGGCATTCGCACGGAAGTACTTCTCGTCGGCGGGCGCCACCCGCGACAGAGCGCCGACGATATCGTCGACCATGACGCGGACGTTCCGCGGGTCCAGCCAGTAGTGCGGATTGCCGTACCTGTGCACGTCACCTTCGCTGGCGTCCAGTTTCGCAGGGATCTCCAGCTTCGTGATGTGTTTCGACAGATCAACGACCTCGATCTTCGTGTTCCGCGATCCATCGATGATCTGCGGTGCCCACATCTCGAGGTCCATGCCGATCATGAAGAAGAGGTCGGCGGACTTGAGCTTCATCATGTAGCTCGGCTTCACCTCGACGAAATGCGGGTTCTGGTCGCCGCGGACGATGTTGTCCACCGTGACCCGGTCGCCGCCCACCTGCCGCGTGAGATCGGCAAGGTCCGGCAGCGTTGTGACGACCTTCACGGCCGCCTGTGCGAGTCCCATGCACAGCACAAGAACAAGAATAAGAAGATGTTTCATGGCAGACATTCCCTGTCAGGATGAGAAGTTCGTTAGAATGGATGTGCCTTGTGCGGGCCGAGGGAGAAGAGGGCCTGCAGCGTTATCGTATTCACCGACTGCGTTGCGCCCGGGAGTTCGGTCTTCACATGCTGGTACTCCAGCCGGAGTCCGAGCGTTTCCTCGACGGGATAGTACCCGAAGAAGAGAGCGGCGCCCTGCGCCCTGTCCTCTGCGCTGTAGGGCGATTCGGTCCAGTCGAACCGCGCGCCGACGCTGTACAGCTTCATGAATTGATAGTCGGCAAAGAGATACATGCCGGACGTGCCGATGGAGCGGCGCTGCGGATCACCGTTCGCGTCCACGAACTGATTCAGGTCCCGGTCCTGCGAGGCGTCGCGCGTGTTATGGAGATACTCCCCCTGGACCACCAGCGAGGTGTACGCATCGGGACGGTACTTGTATTTGAAGTCGAGGTTGGTGTACCAGAACCGTTCGCGGTTGTATGGGTCATGGATGCCGGTGTAGCCGCTGAGGCCGACCTCCAGATCACTGTTCTCGCCGAGCGGAAAGAACCCCATCACCCGTACCGAGGTGGCATAGTACGGACTGCTGCCCGTCGTGTCCTCCATCCCGACCGCCTCACCGATCGATGACCCACGGAGCAGGTCGACGGTGAGTGTAGAGTAGATGTCCCCGGTGGGAAGCAGGAGGCTCGCGGAAATACCAAGGTCGTTCAGCCCCTCCTCGCCAAAGAACCGCTCCTGCGACAACGGCTGCGAGACGAACGGCCAGGCGTGCGGATGCATGAGATTGAGTTTGCCGTAGTCCACACGGTACTTGCCGAGCTTCAGGTTCAGGTCGAGCGGCAACCCCCGCAATACCGTCACGTACACTTCCTCCAACCCGAGCGTGGCCCCCTCGATATCCGGCCCCGGCAGTGCAAGCATCACATTCGCCTTCGCGAAGGGATTGAGATACGCCTGGATGGCGATCTCGAGTTCCTGAAAGCTCAGCTCCGGACGGCTGAACACACGCCGCCCTTCCGCCAGCTTCTCTCCATCGTTGGTCTGAAGAAGGAATGCGGGAATGACGCTGATATCAGGGTTGATGGACTGGGAATGGCCTGTGGCTGCAATAAAAAAGAGCAGCACACATGCGCTGGACAGCAATGATGCATGTCGAAGCATGGGATCCTCCAGAAGTGCACTTCAAAGACCACAGTGAAGTAACGGACCGTCGTTTATGCGACGGCTGGAGGTCCACGCTTGTCAGGGAGAAGAACGGACGCAGGATGCGGCCGTGCCGTACGAACATCATGGAGGGCATCGGCAAAGGCATCGATCCGCGCGGCGACCACCCATTCCACCGGGAGGGATTCCCGCTGGCTTGTCTGCCAGCAGATCTCGCATCCGTGGAAGGACTCGAGGGGGATATGATGCTCAACGCTGCCGCAGGTGTGCGCGCTGATCCTCTCGTCGGGCGTCAGCCGGATCGAGATGTCGTGGTGATGAACCAACGCAACGGCACCGGCCAGTACATACGTGCCGAGGAACAGGATGGCGGCGCAGCGCTGTGCTGTGCGCGTCAGCAATATCGATATGTGTCCGGGAGTGCTCAATGAGCTAGAAATGTACTATTATTTCGGCCAACTTCCCAGGGCGAGCGCCGTGCCCGCTGCATTGTAAGATGTCCAGGTTCCGTTGCCCGCCCCATCCCACTCGCTTTTGTACGCCAATGAAAACAGCGGGAAGCTCAGGAATTGACGGAGCTCCACGGTGCCGCTTCCATCGGCCTTGCTTATCACGGTGACGGTATGGCCGGTCGGTGTCTGCATGAAGTGTCTGTTGACCGCGGAAATGGTGCCGAGTGTGTCCGTGGTGAAACTCATGACATCTTCCTGAAACGTTACGGCCGGATCATCCGAGTACTTGATCCACGAACCTGACCGTCCATTGGCTCCATTGGTGCCGGAAGCATACAACCAATTATTGTACTTGAAGCTCCCGATCGTCCCGAAGAAGTACAGGGTCCATGTCGATGATCCATCGCTGTTCTTCGTCTGCGTCAGGGTCTCGCGTACGGTCCCGGTATAGTACTCCCATGTCGTAACATTCCCGACGGTCGTTCCCGCCATCGTCGCGAACGGTGCTGCCCAGGTTGCTTTCAAGAGGCCGTTCATCAGATCGAGCTGACCCGTGGTCTTCACGGCATTCGCATCGGTGGTGTTCTTGATCGGGTTCCGGAGTGAAGCACTCAGGACGGGTGAGGTCAGTGCGGGGGCTGGATCAACCGGGTTGGAGTCGTCTTTCTTGCACCCCGAGACGGCGACGAAGAGCGCGACAGCCATGAAAACTGCGTTTCTCAAGGGCTACCTCCAGTAAGTGAACACCAGAGGCATTCTCCCCCTAGCCCAATTCTAAACCGGACTTGATCGTCGATAGTTCCTCGTCGAAGCGGAGCATCGTGCTCCAGCAGAAGCCGGGGGGAACAAACCTCCGATCCTTGCCTGTTCCTTTATAGAGAGAGCGAACACGAATTTCTCAAAAATCACGATAGGCCGCGCGTCGGTCTGCTCTGTTCTGTTCTGCTTCAGAAAGCGGACCTGGCCCTTTTCACCGCGTTTTCTCATACCTGGAGGACTTATGAAGCGAGTGCTTGGTACAGCTTTGGTCGTATTTTTGCTTACATCATTTCACGATCTTGCGCTTGCGCAGATCCCGAACCCGGGGTTCGAGAGCTGGACGGGGACCGCGGGAAGTGAGGTTCCTACCGGGTGGGTGACCAGCAATATCCCGGGTTTTGCCGTGCCGATCACAAAATCCCCAACCGCTCATTCGGGCTCCCTCGCGTTGCAGGGGAATGTTGTGAACATTCCCGGACTCGGCCTCTACCCCCCATATTTCTGGGCACACTTCCCCTACACCCAGCGCCCTGGCGCCCTGACGGGATATTACAAGCTCACGTCGGTGTCGAAGGACTCGTTGACCATGTTTGCCTTACTCTACAAGCAGTCCCTTTCGATCCTCATCGCGTCTGGCGAATTCGGATCGACGACCAACCTCGCGGCGTTCACAAAATTCAGCATCCCTCTTGATTACTTCAGTCCGGACACACCGGATTCTGTCTGGTTCGAAGTGGTCCTTCAGTACGGGCTGGACGATACATTGCACCTGGGGACGACATACGTCATTGATGATCTGGCCTTTGAGGGAAGCGCTACCGGTGTTGAGCATTCCCAGGAGAAACCGTCCAACTTCGCTCTCGAACAGAATTATCCAAATCCCTTCAACCCCGAAACGGCGATCCGCTACGATCTGCCCGAAGCCTCAACGGTGCGCCTGCTGGTGTTCAATCCACTCGGACAGGAAGTCGCGACACTGGTGAACGAGCAGGAACCAGCCGGCTCATACCAGGTGAAATTCAACGCAAGCACCGTGCCTTCCGGAATGTACTTCTACAGACTCGAAGCAGTTCCTCTTTCGACCGGCGAGGCCAGATCGAGCTTTGTTCAGACCCGGAGGCTTGTGGTCCTCAGGTAGCCAATAGACGTTGTGGGGGCGGTGCATGCACCGCCCCTACACCCGTGGCGGCACCCTGCATCGCATTGCCCGCCCCTACACCAGTGGCGGCACCCTGCATCGCATTGCCCGCCCCTACACCAGTGGCGGCACCCTGCATCGCATTGCGCGCCCCCATCACCGTGGCGGCACCCTGCATCGCATTGCCCGCCCCTACACCAGTGGCGGCACCCTGCATCGTATTGCCCGCCCCTACACCAGTGGCGGCACCCTGCATCGCATTGCGCGCCCCTACACCCGTGGCGGCACCCTGCATCGCATTGCCTGCCCCCATCACCGCGGCGGCACCCTGCATGGCACTGCACACCTATGACGCTCGTGCGGCGCCACGACGGCGCCCGTACACCCCCGCAACATCCCCGCAAGATCGTCTCCCTTCCTACCGCGTTGCGACTCTCCGCTCGCATGACCGGCGAAAATTCCTCAAAATGGAGCCAATTTTGCATTTTCAGGGAAATTTCATTCGTACCCCCTTCATCGTGCAACTTTTTGCTTGACAATACGATATTAAAGTGATATCATTGCAATATCACTTGAAAGGGGTTCGTAATGCAGACCATCGTCGAAAAAACCGCAAAAAAACTGAACGGCTATGTGATGCTGTTCTTCATCCTCTCATTGACCGTTTTCAACATCTACTGGCTGGTAGTGATGATCCAGTTGAAACAGCCTGGGATGCTCATTGGCTTCATCCCGTCAGTTCTGGTGAATCTCATCGCCCTCAGCGGCTTCTTCATTGTGCAGCCGAACGAAGCACGCGTCCTGGTGATGTTCGGCAAGTATGTGGGATCGGTCCGCGATGCGGGATTCTTCTTCGCGAATCCTTTCGTGACGAAGAAGCACGTCTCCCTGCGCATCCACAACTTCAACAGCGAGCGGATCAAAGTGAACGACCTTCATGGCAATCCGATCGAGATCGGCGCCGTGGTCGTCTACCGCGTCGTGGATTCCGCCCGCGCACTGTTCGATGTCGAGAACTACGAGCAGTTCGTGGCGATCCAGAGCGAAACGGCGATACGCGCACTGGCCTCGGAATACGCGTACGACTCCCACGAGGATGACAAGGCGTCGCTGCGCGGCAACCCGACGGAGATCGCCGAAGCGTTGACGAAACAGGTGCAGTCACGATTGCAGGTGGCAGGGGTGGAGATCATCGAAGCCCGGATCAGCCATCTTGCCTATGCGCAGGAGATCGCGCAGACCATGCTCCGCCGTCAGCAGGCACAGGCGATCATCGCAGCGCGGAAGAAGATCGTGGAAGGTGCCGTGGGCATGGTGCAGGATGCGCTCCGGATGCTTTCCGAACAACACATCGTGACCCTGGATGAGGACAAGAAAGCCACCATGGTGAACAACCTGATGGTCGCCCTCGTCTCCGACCACGAAGTGCAGCCCGTCATCAATACGGGAACACTCTATCAATGACCATGCGGATGTCACGCACCCCCCCGGGTGCGTGACATCCCTTGTCTCCCCCATGAAAACACTCTCTCAATACAAGAACGACGCCCTGCGGCTCGAACAGCCTTCCGTCTGGAATCGCATCTATCACCTGCGTGCCGGCGATGACATCATCTGTACGATGACGCAACCACACTTCTTCAGAACTGAGGTCGTGATCGAAGGGTTCGGCCAGACATGGGAGATGGACAGGCCGCGCTTCTGGCGATCGACGCTGGAGATCAAGAAACAGGGGCAGCATCTCCCGTTCGCTACATTCGTCTGCGGCAAGTGGGGGAAAGGCGGGACGTTCGCGATGCCGAACGGAGAGAAGATCGAGTTCGTCCAGAACCCATGGAAGTCCGTGAATGAGCTCCACTCGCCTCAGAAGGTGCATCTTGTGTCATTGAAGCGCACGGCCTGGTGGAAGAGCAGCCTGAACGTGATGATCGAACATGGATCCGACCTGTTGGACAGGAACCCGTGGATCGTCATGGTGGCGTATCATCTGATCCTGGAACGCCAGCGGCAAACATCGTAGGCAATGGCGACGGAAATGCGATCATGAGCGAAAAGAAGAAATTCCTGCTCCGGCTGGATGCCGATGTGTACAACGCATTGGAAAAGTGGGCGGCCGACGATCTGCGCAGCGCCAACGCGCAGATCGAGTTCCTGCTGAAGGACTGCGTCCGCAACGCCGGGCGACTGAACGCGCCGCCTCCGCCTTCCATCGATCCACACGACGAAGCACGATAGAGCACTTTTCACGCCATGACGCAGATCTTGGTTTGAAGTCAACACGCGACTCAGCCTCGTGAATACCGGCCCCGGGCTTCACCTCCCCCGGGGCCTCGCCACCACGCCCAACACCACCGGCCGCTGTGCACCCGTCACCCGCGGGAGGTTCGCCGGGACTCCAAGGATCGTTTCATGGGCAAGGATCGCGAAACAGATCGCCTCCTTGGCATCCGCACTCATGCCCACCGCATCCGCCGTGCTCACCCGGGCATCGCAGAAGAGTCCGTTCAATGCATCCATGAAGAATGCATTCTTCGCTCCCCCGCCGCTCACAATGAGCTCGTCCACCACTGACTTCTTCTGCACAAACCGGCAATACGCATCATACACAGAGAGCGGTGTGAAGAGTGCCGCCGTATGAATGATGTCCTCGTGCGCCGCACCCTTCGCACGGCGGAGCACCTCCGTCAGGAACTGCTCATTATAGAGTTCTCTCCCGGTCGATCTCGGCGGACGCACGCGGAGATACGGATGCGCAAGGAGCCATTGCAGCAGCGCCGGCAGCGGACGGCCGGATGCAGCGACCTTCCCCCCGCGGTCGTAGCGCCGCCCGTACAACCGCTTCATCAAACCATCCACGATCATGTTCCCGGGTCCGGTATCAAACGCCACAACGCCTTCCGGTGCGCACCCGCAGGCAACACGGTGATGTTGGCGATCCGCCGATGTTGAGCAGAAGCCGCGACGCGTGCGCGGAGCGGAACACGAGCCAGTCGAAGTACGGCACAAGCGGGGCCCCCTGCCCCCCGACGGCCATATCAGCGGATCGGAAGTTGCCCACCGTCGTGATACCCGTGAGCGTGGCAAGCGCAGAGACATCCCCCAACTGCAGCGTGGCACGCACATCCTTCCCCGCGATGCGTACGCGCCCCGGAAGGTGATGCACGGTCTGTCCGTGGCACCCGATCAGATCGATCCGGTCCAACGGGATGCGGGCCTTGCGCGCGACCGCCTTCACGGCGTCCGCATATAAATGAGCGAGGAGCATGTTCAGCCGCGTCATCTCGTCGATCCGCGCAGTGGCCGGCAGACTGTTCCGCAGGATCATGGCCCGCACCGCGGCCGGGAACGGCCGCTCCAGATAGGCCACCTGCTCGAACCGGGTGTGCTCTCCCGTCCCCCACACCCGCAGCAGGACGGCATCGATCCCATCCAGTGATGTCCCGGACATCATCCCCACAACCGTCTTCGCTTTCATTGGCAATCCTCGATCTTCAATCTTCCATCCTCAATTTCTATCCCCCCGCGTTCTCTCTTCATTCTTAATCGCATCCTTCGTATCTTGCCAATATGCAAAGAAAACCTCTCCTCGGCACCCATGTCTCCGTCGCCGGCGGCCTTCATACCGCCTTCGAACGGGCCACGCGCGTCGGCTGCGCAACGATGCAGATCTTCGTCAAGAACGCCAATACCTGGAACCAGCGTTCTCTGACGGATGCCGATATCGCAAGCTACAAAACCGCCGCTGCAGGCGCAAACGTCTCGCCGGTGATCGCCCACGCGGCCTATCTCATCAACCTCTGTGCCATCGCCCCGGAAACCCTGAAGAAGTCCATCGCAGGGTACGAAGATGAACTCCGCCGCTGCGAAGCCATCGGGGTCATGGGACTGGTCGTCCACCCGGGCGCTCATATGGGCAAGGGCGAGGAGGCAGGAGTCAAGGCGATCGCGGAGTCATTGAACATCATCCATGCCCAGACGCCCGGATTCACGACGTTCTCCCTGCTGGAGGTGACGGCCGGACAGGGGACGACGATCGGCTACAAGCTGGAGCACCTGCGCGACATCATCGCCGGGCTGGATGAACCGCAACGCGCGGGCATCTGCCTCGATACGTGTCACGCCTTTGCCGCCGGCTACGACCTGCGCAACGATGAGGGCTGGGCCTCGCTGATGCACGACATCGCGTCGACCGTGGGACTCGACAAGCTGAAGGCGATCCACGTGAACGATTCCGAAAAGGGATTGGGCTCGAAGCGCGACAGGCATGAGCACATCGGCAAGGGCGAGATCGGGCTGGAAGGGTTCCGCTTCCTGATGAACGATCCGCGCCTCGCCGCGGTCCCGAAGATCCTCGAGACCGACAAGAGCGAGGACCTGCACGAAGATATCGAGAATATGGAAGCGTTACGTTCATTGATCCGGAGTACGCCCGCATGACACGCCCTCTCTCCACCCTGGTGCTCGCTGTGTGCGTCGCCATACCTCTCACCGCCCAGGAACTCTTCCCGGTGCGGAACGGTGGTGAAGCCGCCGACCGGCTGTACGACGTGCTCCACTACCGCATCGCCGTCGCCATCGATGAGCCGGCACGCTCGGTGCGAGGCAACGTCACCACCACGCTCGTTCCCTTCCCACCGGAACTCCGCACCCTGATGTTCGACGCCGAGGAGATGACGATCCTCAAGGCGACGCTCGGGAAGAACACGCCGCTGAAGTTCACGCAGCAGGAGAAGACCGTCACGCTGGACCTCGACCGCGCCTACGGGCACCGCGATACGCTCCGGGTGTCGATCGAGTACACCTGCACCCCGCGCAAAGGTCTGTACTTCATCCAGCCCGATTCCGCGTACCCGAAACGGCCGCGGCAGATCTGGTCGCAGGGCGAGGACATGGACAACCACTTCTGGTTCCCGTGCCACGACTTCCCCGATGATCGCGCCACATCCGAGATGCTCATCACCGTACCACAGGAGCTTACGGCGGTCTCGAACGGTGCCCTGGTGGGGGTGAAAGAGAATGCCCGCGAGAAGACAAAGACCTTTCACTGGAAGGAATCCGTTCCGTACGTCTCCTACCTGATCTCCCTTGCGGTCGGAGAGTATACGGTCATCAAGGAGAAAGCGGGATCGGTTCCGCTGTCGTACTACGTGTACCCCGGACAGGAAGCCGATGCGAAGGTCTGTTTCCGCGAGACGCCGGCGATCCTGAAGTTCTTCGCCGACAGGATCGGCTTCCCGTACGTATGGGAGAAATACGCGCAGGTCCTCATCCATGAATTCATCGTGGGTGGGATGGAGAATGCCAGCGTCACCAGCCTCGCCGACGATGCCACGGTCTTCGATGCCCGTGCCCGCATCGACGAGAACCCGAGCAGCCTGATCGCCCACGAGTTCTCGCACCAGTGGTGGGGCGATGTGGTGACCTGCAAGGACTGGCGCCACCTCTGGCTGAACGAGAGCTTTGCCAGCTACTTCGATCTCCTCTACCATGAGGAAACGCGCGGACAGGACCACTTCGCCATGAGCGTGTTCGATGCACAGCGGGCGGGCATCAACTCCGACAAGACCATGGGCCGCAAGCCCATCGTGAGCGTCGGCTCGTATGGCACCAACCTCTACCCCCGCGGTGCTTCGGTCCTGCACATGCTCCGCTTCGTCCTCGGCGAACAAATGTTCTGGCGCTCGATGAACCACTACATCACGAAACACAAGCTCGGTGTGGTGGAGACGAACGACCTCAAGGTGGCGATCCAGGAAGCGACCGGTCAGAACCTCTACTGGTTCTTCGACCAATGGGTGTACAAGGCCGGTTACCCCGTGTACAAGACCACGCAGGAATGGGATGCGGACGCCCGCACGCTCCGCCTATCCGTGACCCAGGAGCAGAAGTGCGACTCCCTGACGGGGATCTTCAAGATGCCGGTGGACATTGCCATCACCACCGCCAGCGGGACCACGACACACCGCGTGTGGAACCAGTCGCAGGACACCGTGTACACGTTTCCTCTCACTGCCGCGCCGGTGCTGGTGATCTTCGACAAGGGGAACTGGCTCCTCAAAGAGATGAATGTCGAACAACCCCTGGAGACGTGGGTCCTGCAGGTCGAGCGGGCGGAGCATCCGGTGGACCGGTTCCGCGCGCTGGAGCACCTGGGGACCGTTGATGATTCCTCCCGGGTGATACCGGTGGTCATCGGCAGGGCGCGGACCGACAGTGTGCCCGCCGTGCGGCGCGAGGCGATCCACATGCTCGGCATGATGAGCGGCGGAACGGCTCCGGTTTACGATGAAATCAAACATGCACTGCTGGATGCCGTGAAGGACCCGACGCCGGCAGTGCGCACCTCGGCGGTTCCCTTCCTCACCGACTCCGGTGACGCGGAGACCATTGCCACGCTGCACCGGCTGGTGAAGGATTCGTCGTATATCATGGTCGCCCGGTCGCTCCGGGCGCTGTCCAAGGCCGACCCAGCCCATGCCGAGACCGTCCTGGTGCAGCATCTCGATATCCCTTCGCACCGCGACGTCATCGCATCGACCGCGTTATCCGCACTCGCTGACGTGGCTCCGGCGCGCGCGCGCGACGAGGCGATGAAGCGCGTGAAGTACGGCTATCCGCAGCCCACACGCACCACGGCGATCACCCTCCTCCGGAGGCAGGCGGCAAAGGGGAAAGGCTCCGCGTCCACATTCATTCCCCTGCTCACCGACAGGAACATCTGGCTGCGCACGAGTGCGGTGAATGCGCTCGGCGACTGTGCCACCGAAGAGGACCTGCCGCTGCTGGACGGCATTGCGGCCGATACGAAGAACCCCATCGCCAAAGCCGCCGCGAAAGCCGCGGTCAAGGCGCGGGCCCGGTTCAAGAACAAGGAATAACCTATGCGCTCCCGACTCCTCGTCCTCTCAGGCTCCCTGCTCCTTGCCTCCGCCATTCTCATCGGCTGCGGCGGGAAGAACACCGCCCCGTCGCAGAAACGGATCGCGGGCATCGTGTTCCAGGAGGATCAGTTCTTCCGGCTGGTGCTCTTCGGTATGCGTGACGCCGCAAAGAAAGCAGGCGTGGAACTCCTCGAGGCCAACAGCGCGGGGCGGCCGGACAAGGAGATCCAGCTCGTGAACACCTACATCGCACAGGGCGTGGATGCGATCGTGATCTCTCCGCTCAGTGCGCGCGCTTCGATGAGTGCGCTCCAGCGCGCAAAGGAGAAGGGCATCACGGTCATTACCTACAACACAACGGTGGAGAACGCCATCCCCGCCTCGTTCATCGAGAGCGATCAGGTGGAACTCGGCGCATCCACCGGGCGTGCGGCACGCGCCTACATCGATTCGGTGCTCGGCGGCAAAGCCACCGTGGCACTCCTGGGGTTCCAATCGCAGGCGCCGGAGATCTATAAGCAGCGTCGCGACGGCTTCGTGAACGAGATCACGCAGCTTCCCGGCGTGAAGATCGTTGCCGAGCAGGATGCCTGGCTCGCCGAGCAGGCCGTGAAAAAGGTGGGCGACATCCTCACCGCACACCCCGGCGTGAACCTGATCTGGTCCGCGAATGAAGGCGGCACGGTGGGCGCGGTGATGGCAGTGAAGAACTCCGGCCGCACCGGCCGCGTTGCGGTGTTCGGCACCGACGCAAGCGACCAGCTCGCGGATTTTCTGCTTGCGGAAGAGCCGGTGCTCCAGGCCGTGACCGGACAGCAGCCGTTCCTCATCGGCTCGCGCGCGGTGGACGCAGCACTCGGCGTCCTCGCCAAACAGCAGGTCGGTGCGAGGGTCGCCCTTCCCGGCCGCCTGCTCACCCGCACCCGGCCCGACGATGTACGCACGTTCAAGAGCGAATTGCAGTCGATGCTCTCCCATGACCATCCTTGAACTCCAGCAGGTCGCCAAGACCTATCCCGGCACCGTTGCCCTGAAGGATTTTTCCGTCCGGTGGACGGGCGGGAGTATCCATGCGCTGATCGGACGGAACGGCGCAGGAAAGAGCACGCTCGTCAGGATCCTGACGGGAGCCATCGCCCCTTCATCCGGTACCGTCCTCCTGAATGGCAATGAAGTCCGCTTCCGCTCTCCCGGCGATGCCCGGCGGGCAGGCATCGCTGCCGTGCATCAGGAACTCAGCCTGCTTCCGGACCTCAGCATCGCGGAGAACATCCATCTCGGACGGCTGCCGCGACGCACGGGTGCCCTTTCGCGCTTCGTGGATTGGAAAGAAGCCTCCCGGCGCACCGAAGAATTGTTCACAGGCCTGCGCCTTTCACTCTCTCCTTCGGCGAAGGTCGGCACCCTGCCGGTGGCCCAACAGCAGCTTGTCGAGATCGCCAAGGCGATGAGCGCCGATCCCGATGTCCTGCTCCTCGATGAACCGACCTCCGCACTTTCGTTCGCGGAAGCAGAGGCGGTCTTCGCTCTGCTCCGGACCCTCGCCGCTCGCGGGGTGTTGATCCTGTACATCACGCACCGCCTGGGTGAATTGCGGCAACTCGCCGGCACGATCACCGCACTGCGCGATGGCGTGTGCGGCGGCTCCTTCCCTGCAGCGGAGGTGACACCCGCACAGATGGTGAACATGATGTTCGGTGAGGATGTGAAGCTGACGCGCATGCTCGATCACGAGCCGGGACAACGAACGGTCCTGCAGGTGCGCGGACTCTCGCGCCCACCGGCATTCCAGGATGTGGACTTCGACGTTCGGGAGGGTGAAGTACTGGGCATCGCCGGATTGCTGGGATCGGGGCGTACCGAACTGCTCCGCGCCATCGCAGGCGCTGATGTGCCGGTGAGCGGCGATGTGCTGGTGAACGGCACCGTGACTCACCCCTCCGACCCCGGCGTCATGAAGCGCGCCGGCGTGGTCATGGCCCCGGAAAGCCGGAAGGACCATGGCCTCGTCACGAGCCTGAGTGTGCGGGCGAATCTCTGTCTGGCCGCTCTCACGCGCCTCACGGAACGGGGATTCGTCTCCACACGGCGTGAGGATGAACTGGTCACGACGGCGATCCGCGAATGCGGCATCGGCGTACCGGACCAGCGCATGCCCGTGAGCGCCCTCAGCGGCGGCAACCAGCAGAAGGTCGTGCTGGGCAAATGGCTCGCCACGGATCCCCGCGTGCTGCTGCTGGATGAACCGACCCGGGGCATCGATCTCTCGGCGCGGGCGCAGATCGCACAGACCATCACCGCCCTCAGCAAACGCGGTTTGGCAACGGTCGTGGTCTCCAGCGAACTCGAAGAACTCCTCCTGCTCTGTCACCGCATCCTGGTGATGCGGCACGGACGGATCGTTGGCGAACTCGACGGCGGCACCACGACACTCGAAGAACTGCTCGCACAGTGCATGGAACCCACATGAAGCTTTCGTCCCATACGTTCGTCCTGGAAGCTGTCCTCGCCGTTCTGTGCGTGGCGCTCGCTCTTGCCGCTCCCGGGTTCTTCACCGCGGAGAACCTTCTGAACGTCCTGCGGAACATCTCCATGCAGGGGATCATCGCGCTCGGCATGACGATGGTGATCATCGCCGGCGAGATCGACCTGAGCGTCGGCTCCGCCGTCGCCTTCGCCGGCTGCTGGATGGCGTGGCTCACCGGCCATCTGGGAGCCGCAGTCTCGCCTGTTCCCGCGGTGCTCATCGCCATGCTCATCACCATCGGGACCGGTCTCGTGCCGGGATGGATCACCGGCGTCCTCCGCACCCGGTACGGCGTGCCGTCGTTCATCACGACACTGGCCCTGTTGACCGGGCTGTCGGGCATTGCCGAGTTGCTCACCGACGGCTTCCCGCTCACGCCGTTCCCCGAGTGGTATGGCACGTTGGGCGGCGGGTATCTTGCCGGGATCCCCGTTCCTGCCATCATCTTCGTCGCCACCTTCGGCGTGATCCTGGTGCTGATGAACCACACGGTGTTCGGCCGCTCCGTGTATGCGGTCGGTGGCAATAGTGAAGCCGCACGGCTGAGCGGCATCCCCGTGGCGCGCATCAAAACCGCGGTGCTTGCGCTCACCTCCGGACTCGCCGCCGTGGCCGGCATCCTGCAGTCCTCGGAGATCATGTCCGGCACCGCAACCACAGCGAAAGGATGGGAACTCGACATCATCGCAGCGGTGATCATCGGCGGCACGAGCCTCACCGGCGGTGCAGGCACGGTTCGCGGTACGATGGTGGGCATCATCTTTCTCGGCGTGATCATCAATGGCATGACGCTGCTGAACGTGAACGAGTACTGGCAACATGTGGTGCGGGGCGGACTGATTCTCACGGCCGTCCTCCTGAACAGGATGCAGAAATATTCCAGCGCGAACGGAGCACACGCATGAACGGAACAGAGCGGTGTTTGGCCGCCCTGCGCGGCGAATGGCCCGACAGGGTTCCGGTGATCCTCCACAACTTCCAGATGGCGGCGCGGGAGGACGGCATCACCATGGGGCGCTTCCGGCGCGACCCGCGGGCGCTTGCCGATGCGTTCATCCATGCCGTGGAGCGGTATGGCTACGAC
The DNA here is from genome assembly GCA_016707525.1 of Ignavibacteriota bacterium. Classification (NCBI taxonomy): domain Bacteria; kingdom Pseudomonadati; phylum Ignavibacteriota; species Ignavibacteriota bacterium. The sequence goes on along the minus strand of JADJHP010000010.1, from coordinate 179,415 downwards.
GGCATCATCGTGGATGTGGACACGGTGGCGCTCGCTGAGGCAGCCGGTGTTCCCGTGGACCTTCCCGAGGATGCACCGGCACGTGCCCATCGTGGCCGGCTCAACCAACTCCGCGAGGTGCGCGAACTCGCGCCGGTCGACCTCCGCAACGCCGAACGTATCGGCGTATGGCTGGAAGCGTGCCGCCTCCTTGTCCAGCATTTCAAAGGAGAGGTTGCGATCCGCGGCAACTGCGACCAGTGCCCGTTCACCCTCGCCGCGCTTGTGCGGGGGATGGATTCGTGGATGGCCGAATTGCTGGACCCCGACGGTGAAGAGGATATCCATGCACTCCTCGAACATTGCACCGCGATCACGTCGCAGTTCCTTGTCCTGATGGCGGAGACCGGCGTGACGATGCTCTCCAACGGCGACAGCACCGCAGGGACGGACCTCATCTCGCCGCGACTGTACCGGCGCTTCGCGCTGCCGTACGAGCAGCGCATCGTTGCCACGGCACATGGACTGGGAAAGCCGTATATTCTTCATATCTGTGGCGACACCGGCCCGATCATCGAAGACATGATCGCGACGGGAGCAGATGGACTGGAGATCGACTACAAGACCGACATGCTCCTTGCCCACCGGATGATGGCCACGCGTACGGCCTTCGTCGGGAATATCGATCCGAGCGGTGTCCTCGCGCTCGGCAGGCCGGCGGAGGTCGCACAGAAAACACGGGCACTGCTGGAACTGTTCGCGGACACTCCACGTTTTATTCTGAACGCCGGCTGCGCCCTTCCACCCGATACACCGCCGGAGAATCTCCGTGCCATGATCGCAACAGCAAGAGAATTCCGTTGACCGCATCAGCAGAGACCGCACTGCGTGCCTTCGGCTGGCACGCTTCGTTCGCAGCGCACCTGGCCGCACTTGGTGATCCATCACTCGAGCCGGGACGCGTGATCATACGCCAGAAGAACAGGTACACGCTTACCGACGGCGAGCGTGAGTGGGATGCGGAGATCTCCGGCCGCATCCACTATGCCGCACGAACGGCCGGGGACTATCCGGCGGTAGGCGACTGGGTCGCGATCAAGAAACGACCCGGTGAAGGCACCGCCACGATCCATACGATCCTCACCCGCCGCTCCTGCTTCACCCGCAGGAATCCCGGCGAACGCGAAGAGGAACAGATCGTCGCCGCCAACATCGATGTCGTCTTCCTCGTTGATGCGTTCGATGCAGGCGTGAACATCCGCCGGCTGGAACGGTATCTCGTGCTCGCTTCCCAGGGCGGGGCACGCCCGGTGATCGTTTTGAACAAAGCCGACCTCGATCCCGATGCGGACGAGGTCGTGGATGAAGTGCGCGCGACCATCCCGGGAATCCCGGTGGTCGTCACGAGCGCGAAGAAGAGGTCCGGGCTCGCCGCGGTACTGGAGCACCTGCCTGCCGGAGAGACCGCGGCATTGCTCGGCCCCTCGGGAGCAGGCAAATCCACCATCGCCAATGCCCTGCTGGGAGAGGAACGATTCATCACGGGGGATGTGCGCGAAGGCGACCGGAAAGGCCGCCACACCACGAGTCACCGGGAGCTTGTGCAGCTTCCGTCAGGCGGACTCCTCATCGATACGCCGGGGATGCGCGAGATCCAGCTCTGGGATGCGGACGAAGGGGTGGAAGAGACTTTCGAGGACATCGAGGAGCTGGCGCTGCAATGCCGCTTCACCGATTGCAACCATGCCAGTGAGCCGGGATGCGCGGTCAATGCGGCGATCGAACGGGGTGAACTGGACCCGGGGCGGCTGGGGAACTTCGAGAAAATGCTGCGGGAGCGCGCCTACCAGGAACGGAGAACAGACAAGGCCGCCCAGCTCCGGGAGAAGGAGCGGTGGAAGAAGATCATGAAAGACTTCAAGAAGGGAAAAGGACAGGGCGACAAATATAAATGAGCAATGGGGAACGGATACCGGGGAATGGATAATGGAAAGATGAGACTTTGCGTGGCGGTCTTCGCATGTGTCCCATCAGTTCGCATTCTTGCCGCCCAGCACGCGGGACGGTAACATCAGTAGCGCTTTGAGGAACGAGAAGATGGCGTCCACCGTGATACCGATGAGCCGGAACGGCAGCGTAAGCAGCCAGACGATCGGATACAGAATAAGGGCCAGCAGCGCCAGCGGCCAGCATACGATGAATAACAGGATCCAGAGAAGAAATTTCACCATGGGTCACCTCCTCCAGAGTATACGGATACACTCCCGCACGGTTGCACCATGCCCATGAACCAGCGTCAGCTCCGGAAGACCATCGCCAGTTTCTCCGCGCGGAAGTTCGATTCCACCACCGAACTCCTGCGCCACGTGATCACCCAGATCGTCGAGCATGCCGGCATTGACATCACCGGCGGCCGCGCCTGGCGCCTGAGCGCGTCCGACTTCTCCTACGAGCTCATCGCGCAGGTCGGCTCGGTGCAGCAGATCAAGGACCACTACAAGCTGCGGGCGGACAAATACGCTCTCTTCACCCTCCTCCCGCGGCAGCGCACGGTCGTGTTGAAGGAAACCGATTCCTATCTGCGCAAGCAGGGCATCCTGAAGTACTCCGCCACCGGCGTGGGCGACATCGTCCGGGTGGATGGCACGCCGCTCTACCAGTACGTGCTTTCCTTCAACACAAACCTCAATAAGGATGAGATCGCGCCGACGCTGGACATCATCGGGATGACGGTCTCGTCCATGGTCAGCAGTCAGCACAACGAGCGGCGGAGTTCGGCATACAGGAAGGACCTCGACAAAGCACGGGAGATCCAGCAGAGCATCCTCCCCAACCGCAGCCGGCGCTTCGCCGGCTATGAGATCCACGGTATCTCCCTTGCCGAAAAGATCGTCGGGGGCGATTTCTTTGACTACATCGAGAACGAGGAAGGCGACCGTCTCGCTGTGGCCGTGGGCGACGCCGCGAGCAAGGGGATGGTCGCCGCCGTACAGGCCCTGTATGTGTCCGGCGCGCTCCGCATGGGCATCGGGTTCCAGACGAAGCTCACTTCCCTCATCCAGCGCGTCAACCAGCTCGTCCACCGGATGTTCCCTGCCGAGCGGTTCCTGTCATTGTTCGTTGCCGAGCTCACGGACGATACCAAAGGGATCTGCCTCTACATCAATTGCGGACATCCCCGTCCGATCATCTACCACGAGTCGACGCATACGGTGGAGATGCTGGATGCCACGGGGACCATCATCGGTCCGTTCCCGGACCAGAAGTTCCGCCGTGAGAGTGCGGTGCTGGGACAGGGGGATGTGATGGTGCTCTACACCGACGGGTTGATCGAAGCGATGGATGCGCGGGAGAATCAGTACACCGAGAAGCGCCTGTCGCAGGACGTCGCCGCACTGCACATGCGCCCGGCCCAGGAGATCGCACACATGATCATGGATCGTGTGCAGACATACGGCGCGCGGGGGAAGAACCAGGACGATAAGACGCTCGTGGTGATCAAACGGCTGTGACCGGCGCACCGACAGCGTCGAATATCCCGCAGGGCCGCCAGATGGGTCGACCCTAAGGGAAAGGGTATCTCCGTGGGGCTTACGCGACGGGGTGGCCAGACTGGTGCGATACACAGCAACATCGCCGGGGTTCCGCAATAGGGCGACCAGTCTGGTCGCCTTCCAGAATGTTACAGATAGTAGAGGTACTTGACCTTCGCCACCCCCGCCCGTCCGGCCACTTCCATCCTCCGGCCCGTCGCCTGGCCAACACCATCCAGCACATCCTGTCGTTCCTGGATCTCATTCAAGGCCAGATAGATCCAGCTCTTCGGAAGGAAGTTGTACGAGAACAGGAACCCCACGATCACACGCTCGTTCTGATCGGACGACCGGAGGAATACATCGTCCATGTACACGCGCAGGTTCAGATTGGTGATCGGCGTCAGGGAGATGTAGGGCCGGGCATTGTACGTGATATCCTCGATGCCGCCGCCGGGCATCTTCTCGATGTACATGTTGTATGAGGTGCCGAGTTCCAGCGTGGAGAAGAGTTTCCATTCAACATAGCTGCCGAGCCAGATGTAGGACCCCACGTATTCACGCGAGAAGTTGTACCCGTGGGAGTAGCCACCCCATACATTCCCGCTCCAGCGGGGAGAGATGTTGAACCACATGCTGTGGTCGAACTCGAAGTACGCATACCGGATCCCTTCATCCTTGCTGCGCCCGCCGATGACCGTCGTCTCGAATCCCCAATTGCTCCGGAACTGCATGTTGAGTCCAAGCGCCCCCACCCAGTCCGTCGCGAGGTCGGCGTCCTCATAGGTCGCCGAGAAGCCGCCATACTGGAACATGGATACGACCGGCCCCTCATCGAAGTAGTACATCGGTCCGGTGATCATCGTGAAATTGGCGGTCCCTTTCCAGGGAACATACCCGACGGCGTCGACGTCGAATGCATTCCCGATCGCACGCGTACGGATCAGGAGTCCCCAATCCTTGGTGAACGATCGGAATCCGGCCGAGCCGGCGAAGTCGCCCTTGCCGTTGTTGAGCGATCGTGCGAACTGGTAGGCAAGCTGATACGTCGGTGAACGAAAGGCCCCATCCACATCGACCACGCCTTCCAGCCTGCCCGGTGTCTGTTTGCCCACGAAGAGCACCCCGATGCTGGAGTTGTCGAAGATCTGTTTCTTCACCCGTGCTGAAGCGAAGGTGGCCGTGGGTTCGTTGGTAAGGGTCCCGTCGTCATCATAGTCCACGCTACCGGTACGCGCCAGAAACGCACCGTACTCCCAGGCACCCAGGCGCCCGAAGGTCTTTGCTCCCACATTCAGGGGCACGAGCGAACCATCGCTCAGCGACTGTCCGATGCGGCGGGAATAGAACAATTCCAGCGGGCGGTAGAAGCCGGAGTTCTGCTCGCGGCCTGCGGCCATGAACACTTCGTTCCCTGCGGTAAAGAACGGACGGCGTTCCGAATAGTAGGTCTCGTACCGGGAGATATTGAACTCGAACGGGTCGGCCTCGATCTGTGCGAAGTCGGGATTGCCCGTGAGCTGGAAGGTGAGCTTCTCGGAAGGGTTATAAAAGATATCGATGCCCGCATCCGGTTCCACCTTGTACTTCTTCGTTGATGGATCGTACTCCGAACGGGCAACGGCGACCGGATAGATCTCCAGGTTCAGTCCGCTCGCCGTCGGCTTGGCTCCGTTCAACACCAGATGACCGAATTTCGATATACGCTGGCCTTCAGCCTGTTCGTACTGGATCCAGGAGATGTCCTCTTTTGTCTCCGGGATCCATCGGTCGAAATCCAATCCCCACTCTTTGAGTTCACCGTCGTACCGGATCGACTTGAACGGGATCTCCATCTCCACAACATATCCCCACGGGTGGATAACAGTGCGGGCGAACCACACGCCATCCCAACTGCCGTCGCGGTTGCGGCCGTCATCGATCAGGCGTGAATCGGCCTGGGTACCCGAAGCACTCACACCGAATTTGTAGGCCGACGTGCGGTCATTGAACGTATCCAGCATCACCGACACGCCATCACCGGTCCACTGGTCGTGGATGCCGGCATGGTCCTGGATCGCAGCATGCGTGCTGTAGCAGATGATCAGGGCATAGAGCGCCTCATCGGTGGCGAGCACCTTTGCCACGGTGCGCTCCGTGGGTGGCTTGCCGTAGAATGGCCCCATCTGCTCGAAGTCGGCGACGGAATCCGCCTCTGCCCACACCGGATCGATCTCACCGTCGATGCGTGGCGCAACGAGGGCGGCATGGAGGATCAGGGTCTTCGGCTGCTGGGCCAGACCCGATGAACATGCGGCCAGCACAACACCAGCGATGGCTGCAACAAGGAGGTACTGCGTGGAGCGGAAAGGCATGAGCGACCTGTGCGTAGAACATCCCCAGTACTCGTTAGACGACGATGAGCGCCGAAAGGTTGCGATGCCGTGGACCGGGCGGGCTGCGCCGTTCCTCCGTTGCACATGGGTCCGAATCTCTCTACATTCTACCGATACTCTTCCGTCCCCCACAGACACCCTGGATCCTGCATGGCGGCATTCGAACAGTTCCTGCAATCGGTCAGCGATATCATCTGGGGCTATCCCCTGCTCATCCTGCTCTTTGGCACCCATGTGTATCTCACATTCCGGCTCCGGTTCATCCAGCGCTTCATCGGCAAGGCGATCCGGATCTCCCTCCAACGCTCCTCCGAGGGCGAAGGGGACGTCAGCCAGTTCGGCGCGCTCACCACGGCGCTGGCGGCGACGATCGGCACGGGGAACATCGTCGGTGTTGCAACGGCCGTCGCGGCCGGCGGACCGGGTGCGGTGCTGTGGATGTGGCTGACCGGCGTGTTCGGGATCGCGACAAAGTACAGCGAGGCGCTCCTGGCCGTGAAGTACCGTATCACCACGGCCAACGGGACCATGGCCGGCGGACCGATGTACGTGCTCGAGCGCGGCATGAAGATGAAGTGGCTGGGCGTGGTCTTCGCCGCACTCACCGCCGTGGCAGCATTCGGCATCGGCAACATGGTGCAGGCCAACTCGATCTCCACCATGGTGGATCATACGTTCGGCGTCTCCCCATGGATCACCGGCATGGCCATGACCGCCCTGACGGCCGTGGTGATCATTGGCGGCATTAAGTCCATCGCCACAGTATGCGAAGCGCTTGTCCCCTTCATGGCGATCTTCTATGTGCTGGGATGCCTCATCCTCCTGGGCATGCACTACGAAACGATCCCCGCCACGGTGAGCCTGATCTTCAATTCCGCGTTCAGCGGACAGGCGGCGATCGGCGGGTTCATGGGAGCCGGCATGAAGGAAGCCATCCGCTACGGTATCGCACGCGGACTCTTCTCCAATGAATCCGGACTCGGCAGCGCCCCGATCGTGGCCGCCGCGGCACAGACGAAGAACCCGGTTCGGCAGGCGCTCGTTTCCTCCACCGGTACATTCTGGGATACCGTCGTGGTGTGCGCCATGACCGGACTGGTGGTCGTGAATTCCGGTGAGTGGTTGAACGGTCTGCGCGGCGCGGAACTCACCAATGCGGCATTCACCGATATCCCGATCATCGGTTCGATCGTGCTCACCATCGGACTCCTGACATTCGTCTTCTCGACCATCCTCGGCTGGTCGTATTACGGCGAGAAGGCCGCGGAGTATCTCTGGGGCCCGCGCGTCGTCGCGCCATACCGCTGGCTCTGGGTCGTGGCGGTGATGCTGGGCTCGGTCCTCTCTCTGCCGATCGTGTGGACCTTCGCGGACATCGCGAATGGACTCATGGCGATCCCGAACCTCATCACGCTGCTCGTACTCACCGGCGTGATCATCGCCGAGACCCGCACGTACCTCTGGAATGACAATATCGATGCAGACATGAAGAACACGGACACCACACACTGAGGGAAGGCATCATGAAGGACAGAGTCGTACTCGTCACAGGTGCATCACGTGGTATCGGCCGGTGCGCGGCACAGATGTTCGCTGCTGACGGGGCCAGGGTCGCGGTCCATTACAACGCCAACAAGAAAAGCGCAGAAGAGACACTGGCATCACTCCCCGGGAAGGGGCACGCGATCTTCCAGGCCGACCTCGGCGTGCCGGCCGAGGCGAAGCGCCTCACGGATGAGGTCGTGGCAAAGATGCAGCGCATCGATGTCCTGGTGAACAATGCAGGGCTCTGGGTGGATCATCATCCCGCAAAGACCGCGTTCGACGAATGGGCAGCGGCGTGGCAGACGACCATCGGTACGAACCTGCTGGGCGCGGCGAACGTGGCGCACGGCGCGGCACAGGCAATGATCCGCCAGGGGGGCGGACGCATCATCAACATCACCTCGCGCGGCGCATTCCGCGGTGAACCGGATGGGCCGGCGTACGGCGCAAGCAAGGCCGGGATGAACGCCATGAGCCAGTCGCTGGCGAAGGCACTCGCGCCGCACAAGATCTATGTGTTCGCGATCGCACCGGGGTGGGTGGATACGGATATGGCGCGACCGATGCTTGAAGGCCCGGGCCGAGAGGAGATCTTCGGACAGAGCCCGATGCACCGCGTGGCAACGCCCGAAGAGATCGGGCGGACGATCATGTTCCTGGCATCCGATGGCACGGATGCGTTGACGGGGTGCATCATCGACGCCAATTGCGCGTCGTATCTGCGGACGTAACGCCGGCCGGTCCCACGGGCCGTTTATGTGGGGGCGGTATACCGCCCCGTGCCGGGGACGGTACCACCACGGATTGATATCGTATCCCATGCGACGGTATACCACCACGGATTGATATCGTATATCCATGGGGGACGATGTGTACCCATGTAGGGGCGGTGCATGCACCGCCCCTGCGATCGATGATCGACGGTATGGTCCACCATGGAACATGCAGCCTCTGACATACCCCTCCGGGCCTCCCTCGCCCACCTCACCCGCCCGGGTGAACTGTACCAACGCGGCGACAACGGCTGGGTCACCTGCACCGCCTGCGGCCACCGGTGCCGCATCGCACCCGATCATGATGGCATCTGCAAGGTCCGCTTCAACGCCGATGGCGTTCTCATGGTCCCGCATGGGTACGTTGCCGGACTCCAGATCGACCCGATCGAAAAGAAACCATTCTTCCATGTCCTCCCCGGGGCAGGTGCGCTGAGTTTCGGCATGCTCGGTTGCGACTATCATTGCGCGTACTGCCAGAACTGGTTCACCTCGCAGACCCTTCGCGATCCGGAGGCCGGCGCCCCGCGCCGCGACATCACCGCCGATGAGATCGTCGGGATCGCCCTCGAGAACCGGATCCCGGTCATCACCAGCACCTACAACGAACCGCTCATCACCTCCGAATGGGCCGTTGAGGTCTTCCGACTCGCGAAGCGGCATGGCATCCGGTGCTCCTATGTTTCCAATGGCAACGCGACACCGGAGGTGCTGGAGTACCTCGCGCCGTATGTGAGTTGCTACAAGGTCGACCTCAAGAGCTTCCGGCAGAAGAACTACCAGCAGTTGGGCGGCAAGCTGGAAGCCGTATTGGACACCATCCGGCGTCTCGTACAGATGAAGATCTGGGTGGAGGTGGTCACGCTCGTCGTCCCCGGATTCAATGATACCGACGAAGAATTGGGTGAAATCGCAGGATTTCTGGCCTCAGTTTCGAAGGACATCCCCTGGCATGTGACCGCGTTCCATGAGGACTACAAAATGACGGACCGGCCCTCCACGGCTGCAGCGTCCCTCGTTCGCGCCGCGGAGATCGGCCGGCATGCGGGGCTGCATTTCGTCTATGCCGGGAACCTTCCGGGGCGCACCGCACGTTTGGAGGACACCTGCTGTCCGGGCTGCAACGCCACCATCATCGAGCGCACCGGCTACCGGATACGGGCAAACCGCATGCAGAACGGCACCTGTCCCGATTGCCACCAGCAGATACCGGGTGTCTGGCAGTAACCCACAGCACGCTCGCACGTGCTCCTGATGCACCACTTTCCTCACATTCACTGGAGGTTCTATGAGAGCTCTGGCTCTTCTTACCCTCACCGCCCTGCTTGTCGCATCCTGTTCGCAGGAACCGGACCACACCAAGATCAAGGCCGAGGTCGATGCGTTCCTCGCGCAGGCAACAGCGGATATGATAGCCGGCACGATAGACACCACCATGACCCAGTATGTCGATGCTCCATTTTCTCTGCCGAACAACGGTCCGCTGCTTCGTAGCAAGGCAGAGATCAAAGACTTCTTCGGCCAGATGATGTCGATGGGGATGAAGTTCACGAGCGTGAAGTTCACGAGTATCGACGTGAGCGCCGGCGGCAAGTACGTGTACGACATCGGCACGTACGAGATGACGATGGAGATGCCGGGCATGGGGACGATGACGGACAAGGGAAAGTACATCAACATCTACGAGCGTGGGGCGGACGGCAAGCTGAGGATCAAGGCGGAGACCTGGAACAACGATACCATGCCGCCGATGCCTGAACCGGCTCCGGCAGCGATGGACAAGAAGTAGCCGACGTCATCACACAGCATCAGGGCCCGCCGTCGGAGAGACGAGCGGGCCCTTGGTATTTCATGGATAGCCGTACCCTGCACTCGTGCCCGGTGTCCCACAGACCCGGAGAGCATCCGGCGCTTCTCTTCTGCATTCTTTGTATCTTGGAGATGGTGTCCCCATATCGACCATCGGAAATATCTATGAATCCCCCCACCCGACAACCTCACAGCATGCAGATCGACCTGCGCTTCACCGTGCCTGCGTACGATATCGACGCCATGGGGATCGTGAGCAACATCGTGTATGTGCGCTGGTTCGAGGACCTGCGCACCGCATTCCTCGAGAAGTATCACCCGTTGCGGGTGATGCTCGCTGCGGGTGTGACGCCGATCCTGGCACACACGGACATTCATTACCGCTGGCCCATCACGATCCAGGACCAACCTACGGGTGAGGCGTGGATCGAGTCGATGGGGAGGTCGAAGTGGCAGATCGGTTTTGAGATCCGTGTCGGCGAGAGGGTGTGCTGTACGGGAACACAGGAGGGCATCTTCGTGGATCTGAAGACCCGCCGGCCGGTGCCGGCACCCGCACAACTTATCACCGCGTACGAAGCGGCTGTGAAGGTCGCCGCGGGAGATGCGTGACCGCCCTTGCTGGTAGTGTGATGCTCTTGAAACAGAAAAGGACGGCATGTGCCGTCCTTCTCTGTTTCAGGCAGAAGCTTTAGTGGTCTTTCTTCTTCTTCCGCCTCGTCAGCGCGATCCCTCCGAAACCCGAGATCACAGCGATGTAGAACCCGAGCTCGTACCACCACCCGGTGTTCCGCACCTCATAGATATGGATACTGCTGTCAAAGAAACCGACGATCAACGAAATGGGCGCGATCCAGCCGTGCCAGATGCCGGAGAAGAATCCCGCCGGCTCGTTCTCGGAAAAGGACTGTCCGCCGGGGAAGCACCCCGCCATGATGAACGCGCAGAGCAGCAGGACCGCCAGCGCAACGAGTGGTGTCTTCAGTATTGAGAACATCAAACATTCCTCCTTCCTATCAGTGCTTCTTTTGCGCGAACAACCACGCGATGAATGATCCCGAGTTGTAGGTATTGTCCCAGGAGTTGTGTCCCACGCCCGCAACCTCCGTGTATTTGGCCAGCGGGTTGATCTTCATCAGCGCCTCAGCCGCTTTGCGCGACTGCTCCACCGGTACGACGGGGTCCATCTCGCCGTGGAAGATCCACACCGGCGTCTTTGCCAGCTTCTCCGCCATCCGCTCGAATGCGGTCGCCCCGTCGCCGGGCGCCACCACATCGGCAGGACGCCAGCGCTCGGTCCAGGGCGTGATCCAGCCACAGATGGGGACCACTGCGGCGAACTTCTCCGCATGGCGGTAGCCAAGATAGAACGAACCATTCCCGCCCATCGACAGTCCGGTGAGATACACCCGGTCCGCATCCGTGGCATACTCCTTCAAGGTCGTCTCGAGCGCCAGCATCGCCGCCTGCGCCGCGGCACCATTCCACATCGAATCCGGCGGCACCTGCGGCATCACCACGATGGCGGGATACTTCTTCACATCGCCGCGGATCACGGCAGGCAACCCGACCTGCGTTTGCAGCAGGCCATCCTTGCCGCGCTCGCCTGCGCCGTGCAGGAACAGGATCACCGGCCACTTCTGAGACGAGGCATAGTCCGCCGGCACATACACCTGATACTTGTATGTCGCCCCCTTCACATCCACCGTGCGGTTGAGGAATCCCGTCTCGACCTTCGACTGTGCATCCGTGGTCTGGAGACCTGCCGAGAGCATACACCCTCCGATAAGAATGGACAGCATACCACGTTTCCACTGCGTCATGGTACCACCTCTGTCATGAATCATGTTTGTTCTGTGATGATCCCGCATCCCTGGCATTGAGAGCGCTTCCGAGCCCTGCACCGATCGCAACGCCGATGCCAAGCCACAACCCCATATTGCCCGTTGCAGCGCCGACGCCCGCGCCGATAGCCACACCGACTCCGATGCTCACAGCGAGCGCCCGTCCCTGCGGACGTTTCTTCGCACCTGTTTCCCCGGTACCCTTCGTCTCTTCCACAGTTACTCCTTCATTCATTGATGATTTTCGGTGGCCTGACCGTCAGCTTTCGCGGATCATGTAGAGCCGGTTGTCTTCCATCCGGTAGATCATCGGCGCCACGAGGATCGCCGGATACCGTGACCGCAACCGCTGGACCTCGCTGAGGATGAAATCCACTTCGTTGGTCAGTTCGAACATCGGAGCGAACGTGTTGAAATGCTCTTCCGCGGCCTGGAGCGTCCATCCTGCATGTTCAACGAGCCCGTCAACGAATAGTTGCCGTCGCGCCACCAGGTTCACCATGCCGCACTGGTCGTGCCCCACGAGAGCGATGCACCGCACGCCGCCGACACCGATCGCATACGAGACCTTGAACTCGCTGTAGCGGAGGTTCGCGCCGCCCGAACGGATGATGTACGCGAAGTTGTCCGGGATATGCAGGTGCTTCCGGTTGTCCATGCACATCCCGATCAGCAACTGCGAGCTGGCGTAGGTCTGGTATGGCCGGTCCAGGTTGTGGAACTCCAGCATGTCCGCGATCGGCGTGCCGCGGTACTGTGCCGGGATATCAACCGCCTTCTCAACAGCACACAATCGTTCCATCAGGACCTATGGTTCGTTCGGAGCAATGCTGCACGCAGGGAACCGCGGCCGGCCACCGTCTGGCCGGAGACCACAGAAGTAAACACAATATCCCGCCGTTTCATTGCAAAGTCAAGGACGCACGTCGGGGTCGGATCTCTCTCCCGGCAGAGCGTCTCCCCGATCAGAAGATGGACCCCGGGTGAGTTTTGCAGAACTCAAGCACAACTTGATTTTTGCATGGCCATTTCCTATCGTATCCGCATGATCAACAGGGAACTCCACCAGGAACTTCTTGCCGCCGCTGAAGAGTCCCCCCCCACCCCATGATGGAACTCTCGATCATCATTCCTGCCTTCGACGAAGCACGCAAGATCGCTGCTGATGTGGATGCGGCCGGCATGTTCCTCGCCGACAACAACATCGACGGCGAGATCATCGTCGTGGATGACGGCAGCACGGACGGCACGGGCGATGCTGCTCTGCGGGGGATGCTGCAATTCCGCATACCCCTTACCGTGATCACCCTCCAGCACCACGCCGGCAAAGGCGCTGCGGTCCGCGCCGGGATCATGAAGTCCGAGGGAGCATACGTGATGTTCGCCGACGCAGGGCTGACGGTGCCATATACCGACGCGCTCCGCGGGCTTGCACTCCTGAAGAGCGGCAGATATCAGCTCGCCCACGGCTCACGCTGGCTGCCGGAAAGCAGGATCGAGAAGCCACAGGACCCCTGGCGGCAGAAGCTCTCCCGCATCGTCCGCTGGATCCTCCTCCGCACGCTTTCCCTGCCAAAGGAGCTCACGGATACGCAGTGCGGGTTCAAAATGTATCAGGGAGATGTCGCCCGCGCTCTGTTCTCGCGGTGCACGACCGAGCACTTCCTCTTTGATGTGGAGGTGCTGGTCCTTGCCCTCCAACAGGGCTACCGCATGACCGAGTTCCCTGTGTCGTGGAGCTGCGACAGTGACAGCCGTCTGAAGGCGCGTAGCCACGCCATGCAGGTCATCACTGACCTTCTTGCTATCCGCCGGCTGAGCCGCCGCTTCCCCACCCGTAGCTGAGTACCCGTTCACCCGACGCGCCATCATCATCGATCACGATGGCCCGGAGGTCACTGCGGGCAGCACAGAACTCAGCGATCTCTGCCATGGACATCACCATGAACGCCGTGGAGAGCGCATCGCTCTCCGTTGCCGATGGTACACACACCCAGGCCGCATGCCGGCCGGCCACCGGCTGGTGTGTCCGCGTGTCGATGATGTGACGACCCTTCTTCATGCCCGATCCGCTCAACGCCATCGCATCGAGCGTGAACTCCCTGAGTACGCGCGACGGATCCGCAAAGCTGCTCGCCGTCACCGGCCATGCGTGCCCATATCCCTTCGCGGTGCTGGTCCCGCCATGCACGAGCGCAGCATCGACACCCCATTCATGCAGGAGCTCGATGCACGCATCCACGGCGTACCCCTTCCCTATCGCTCCCGGATCGATCCGCGGCACGTGGTCGCCCACACCCACAAGATAGGTCTCTTCATCCAGTGTGAGGAGGTGCATGCCGGACCGGCGGACGGCTTCTTCGACCTCACGCACATCGGGGTTCTTCAGTGACCTGTCGGGTGCCACCCAGACATCCATGAGCGCCCCCATAGTGATGTCGAATGCGCCGTTGGTGGCTTTCCAGTACTGATGCGCAAGCTGCAGACAGGCGAAGGTGTCGGCGCTGACGCGCGTCTCGCCGCCGGGGGAGAGATTGTTGATGCGTGCGATGTCGCTGTTCGGACGATACCGGCTGAACTCCTGCTCGAGCCGGTCGATCTCCTCGAAGGCGGCCTGTGCGGCACCGGCAGCGAAGCCGGGATCCTCGCCGGCAATGAACACCTCGAAGAGCGTGGCCATGGCGTGATGGGAGTGCCGGTGCATGGCTGGGGCAGACATCATTTGCCTCCGGCCCGTTGGCCCAGCTCGCGCAATGCCAGCGTGGTGTACACACGGATCTCACGCCCCGGACGGACGTAGGCCGGCCTGCTGAAGAGCGTGACGTATAACGGACGCTCGCCCGGTGCAGAGCGCTCATAGAGTGCTTTCGTGACGGAAGACTCAAGCTCAGGGGATACCAGCACGACGTCCGCCCGGGGAAGCGAGTCGGGGACGGATGACCACCATCCGGTCTGCGCTATCGTGCGGAGGTACCACGGCATCGGCCAGTAGTCGCCATCCTGATAGCACACCACGACGCTGATCGGCGATGGAGCTGCCGCCGCCAACGCGGTCACGGCCTTGCCGATCTCGATAACGTCGCCTGTCGGATGCGCATAGACATACGGATTGCCTGGCCGGTCAGCGTACGCGAACGATGCACTCCAGGCCTCCCATCCAAGATGGATCACGATCCCGGCCACGAGCATGAATCGCACCACCCGCATCCGGTCGGCGCCGGCAAGGAATGTTTCGATGCCGCTCCCAGCCATGATGATCAGTCCGAGCAGCGCGGTGAGCATGACCCATGGAGTTTTATACGGCATCACGGAGATGATCGCAAGCATGAGCAACGTGGCAATGGCCGTGGTCACACGAAACGCCGCGGCGGGATCGTTGACCACGAACCGCTCCTTCCACGCCCGCACGAACCCTGCACCGGCAAAGAGCAGAATGCCGGCTTCGGTCCACAAACGCCCATCGGGCGCATGCGACCACCCCAGCATCTGCAAATAGTAGTACCACGGATGCAGATGGCGGCCGGTCGTCCCTGCACGTTCCACATACACCGCGAATGTGCCGAAGGCGTCCAGTACGCCCCGCGGGTTCCTGCCGAATGAGGAGTAGAACACGATGATGACGATGAACGCGGAAGCGCCTGCTATGAGCCAGTGCGCGAGTGGGGGTAATGCCGATCTCTCGCCTCGCTGCCGATGCATGAGCCAGACCACGATGCATGCCGCTCCGATCACCCCGAACGTGATGACGCTCGTCTCTTTCGTCGCAAACATGAGTCCGGCGGCAACACCGGTGAACACCGCCCACCCCCGCGTCCGAACCTGCAGATATCGATGGATCCCCGCCGCGAAGCACAAGGGTGAAGAAGACGAGCACCATCTCCTGGATATAGTAGCGGCTGTAGAACACCATCGCAGGGGAGACGGCGGCCAGCACGGCGGCCCCAGGGCCAGCGCACGGTGAGGATCGAACAGAAGGAAGAGCGCAAGCAGGAGTATGCCGCACACAGCCGGAACGATGCGCAGGTGCCATTCCTGCAGCGCAGCGTACATGTGCACGCCACCCATCCACGCAGGAATGAGCGTGAGAAAATTCAGCGTGGGGCCGTGATACTCGTAGGGGTCGTACCGGTAGTCGCCGGACTCGAGGAGGGTACCGAACTTGACCGCATGCACGGCCTCATCGGTGTGCATGGGACGGACGGCCAGGTCCGGCAGGCGCAGGAGCGCGCCTGCCAGGAGCACGGCCAGAAGGATCAGCGCACCACGGTTCATTTGACCGGTTTGCCGAATACCTCAACTTCGATATAGTGGTTCAGCTCGTTCGCGGTGTTGCCGCGGCTGTACAGTCGCACATACCGCCCCTGCACACCCTTCGCATCGATCAGCTTTCCTTCAGAGGTCTCGATGTAGCTCATGTCCTTGCCCACACCGCGTCCCGCTGTGTTATCGATGTCATTGTTGAAGATCGTGCGCACGTTCGTCACAAAATCGGGATCGTCGGCGACCTGCACGATGACGTCATGGTACACGACGGCCTGCTTGTGAAAGTGCCACATGACCACGGCAGAGATGGTGTGCTGCGCCTTGAGATCGATGGTCACGTACTGCAGCTTCGGCCCGAGTTCCACATAACTTCCCTCGGAAGCGTCCTTATCGCCGTCGGTGACCATCGTAAGCTCACCGATGGTCGGCAGCTCGTCGGAACTCGTGACCGGCTTGCCGGCCGCCACGTTCTTCGTCCCCGCCGGTGCAAGGAAGGGTGGACGCTGTTTGCCGAGCGGCTTCTCGAGATTCGGGACGGCGATGTTCGTGGGGGTCCCGACGAACATGGGCTTGGGCAGCTTGATGTCGATGGGCACGAGCTGCTCGTTCCCTTCCGGCGCTGCGGTCTGCGGTGCGGCCTGTTCGGTGTTGCCCGTCGGCTGCGACGGCGTTGCCTGCTGCTGGTCCCCGGCCGGTGCCGGTGCCGCGGTCTGTCCGGCGGCAGGGGTCTCCTGCTTCTCCGGGGTCTTTCCGCATGCAACGATCATCAGTGCCGCTGCCAGCACCAGTGCAATGATGAGTACTCCTGAAGTCTTCACTGTTCTTTCCTCCATCAACCTTGATGTGTTCCTGAGAGCGTCAGTAAGATACGAATATATCCATGAAGAAGCGCCAGCACCATCAGCGCAAGGGCGCTGTACCCGTGCAGCCCGATCAGACAGTGCTCCCCTTCCGTGCCGAACAGGGGGAAGAGCGAGAGAATGATCGAGAGCAAGAGCGGAAGTGTAAGCACGAGGATGAGCCAGTACAACGCGCGCGCCACCGCCGACAGCGTTACGGCCCCGTACAGCGTGCCGGTTCGCACCACCTGCGCAAGAAGCGGAAGATCTTCTTCACGCACCTGTTGGTCGTGCGACCAGAGGAGCGATGCTGCGGCAAGAGTCAACGCGAACAACGGGGCGGCGATCATATGGATCAACAGAAGCGTCCCGGATGGCGACGACGCCGTGAACACCGCCGGGATGAACCCGGTGATGGCAAGGATGCATGCAAGGACCGCCGACGAAAGATACGCTGCCTGCCGCGCTCCGGCGATGGTCCGCGGCCACCACCCCTTCCCCACCGCATCACCGGCAGTGAAGGCCGAACGGACCGCGGTGATGATGACCTGTGCCGCCGTACCCCACGAGCCGAAACGACGCCGGGCATCGCGCGCGATCAAACCCTTGACCGCCACGGCAACGAGGATGCTGATGATCGCGAATGTCATCGCGCACCTCCCTTGCCAAACGCGCGCACAACGTAGCCGATCCCGCGCATGATATGCAGCAGCACGACCGCCGCGATGATGAGGAACGCGAGGATGATGAGCGCCTTGAGCACAGGACGGAAATAGAACGAGGTGGAAAGAAGCCACGGATACACCGGCCCCTGGTCCTGGAACGCGGTCATGCTCGCCGTGGTGTCATCGCCTGCAAAGAAGGGCGACATGGAACGGACGGTACCCGCAAAGAACGGTCCGCCGGGGGCATGACAGTCGTCGCATCCGCGCGCACCCAGCGACTGATCCTTCGGACGCACATCATGCGCGATGGGCCACAGATAGGGCTGTGCCGCATCACCAGCGCGGCTGAGGAGCCTTCCCTCAGGCGACATCCGGAACACCCTCCCGCCGCTGATGTACACGGGATCCCCGGCACTGCTGTCCATCGCCGCCAGACCGCGCAATACCGTCGCCACGTCATCGCTGGTGAACCGGGGCCAGCGGCCCGGAACGTACGTGCTGTCGCCTTCATGCAATGCGGCGATGAGCGGCTTCACGCGTTCGGGCAGCACGGGAACCACGGCGCTGCCGGTTTCAAATGCCCAGTACGACGGCCACACGAGATTCGATGGCTCATACACACCATCGCGGTCTTTCGCATACACGGGCGTGGTGACGTGCGGCAGCGCGTCGTCGTCACGCGATGCTTTCGGGATCCCCAACGCATGAGCTCGCGAGGTCTTCACGAGTGTCGTCGCATCCTCAGGCATCGGACCTGAATGACAGGTGGTGCAAGAGAGCTTCTCGAAATGCACGGTCGGAATGCCTTTGTGCTCCGGACGCGGTGCGCGCCGCCGTCCACCCGCCTCTGCGTCGCCAAGATGACACCCGCGACAGGTGAGCGTTGTATGCGAGCCCTGCACGGCCTCGCCTTCATACCCGCGGACCATCTGATGATCGAGCCCGTTCCGGTGGCAATCCACGCAGATCATGCCTGCACTGATGTGCACATCCCCGTCCTTCTGCCAGCGTTCTTTCACGCTCCCGTCGATGACCTTCGACGAATGACAGAAGTAGCACTGCGACGGTGGGATAGAGCGCACGGCCTGGAACAAGACCTTGCCCGATGCATCGAACTTCGCGGCGTTGTAGCGCACACCCGGCGGCACTTTGTCCGATGCCTCGGGCGGCACGCTGGTGAACATGTCGAAATTGTCGGGCATCTCGCCCGCCGATCCCTGCACCATCGCGAAGCCGCCCGATGCGACCGGTGCCCAGCGGAAGTTCTGCCGCGCTACCTGCACGCCGTACTCGGCTGGATGCTGCGCCGGATCGGCATTGTGGCAACTCTGACAGTTCACATCGAGCGAGCCGGAGATCTCCCAGCGGACGTAGTCGCGCTGGTCCCGCTTCTCTTCCATCTCGCCCACACCGCCCCCCGGCACATGACGCCCGAAGGATTTCAGGAAGCCGAGCGTGGTGAGTCCGAATTGCCCGGGCTGGAAGGTCCCTTTCCACGGACGGTAGGACAACGGCACCTGCACGCCCGCCCCGCGATCCACCAGGATCCACGGTTCGCCCGGACGCCCGGTCGCCGCACCCGAATCCGCCGCATTGAAGTGCCAGCCGTGACGGATCTTCGCATAGTCGTGGCACTTTGCCGCACGTGGTGCGGGGAATACGGCATCGCCGGCGTATCGCCCGGCGTGATCAACACGCCGTTCTCATCATAGATGCGGATGAGATGCACGGGAGCGGAGCGCGTGCCATCGGGCGCATCACCGATGAACTCCGGTTTCTGCGCGAGGGCCGGAGCCGCTGCCGCGATGCACAACAGGAACACTGATCGTAGGGTCATGGTGCGCATCCTGTCAGATCCTGAATGCCGACGGATCGAGGGTCACTTTCGCGCCCCGCTCGATGGCATCGTTGATGCGCAGCACGGTCACGGCGGTCTCGTACCCGATCTCCGCCGGACAGTTCAACGGTTCTTTTCCCCGCATGGCATTGAAGAAGTTCTCCAGATGCGGCTTGTGATACGGGTCGTCGAACTTCACCGGGATCTCATGCGCCGGCGCGATGGTCTCCCGCACATCCAGCACCGCCTCGCTCGCGGCCTTCTTCGGTTCGGGTGCAGGTGCTTTCAGATACCCCATCGAAACCCACTTCTCCCATTCCGGGGCCGCGGGCTCGCGGTACACGCCGCCGCGTCCGCCCGATTCGGAGATCGCCAGCGTCCCCTGATCGCCCATGAACGTTTCGAAGTATCCCTGATTGCTGTTCGTGGAGAGCGTCTGATAGAACGCTCGCACCTTGCCGGCCGGGGTGTTGTATTCCAGCGTGGCGAGCACGGTGTCGTACCATTCGTGCGTGGCTTTGTCGTAGTAATCGGTGCCGCCGCTGGCAACGATGGTGTGCGGATTGGCATTGAGGAACCACGAGTAGATGTCGATCTGGTGTGAGCCAAGGTCCACGATCGGCCCGCCACCCAGGCCTTTGTACCAGCGCCAGTTGCGGAATTGATGCATGGACTTGAATCCGAACCGCTGCAGCACGGCCTGACCGATCACCGCATCCTTTGGTCAGCCGTTGTCCGGCTGCACGGAACGGTTCCACTGCCCGTTGATCGCGGTGATGCGCCCGAGGAGCTTTGCGTCCTGGATCAGCTTCTTGTAGCAATGCAGGTAGCGCGGATTGCTCCGCCGCTGATGACCGATCTGCAGGAGCTTCTTCGTCTGCCTCGCGGCCAGCACCATCCTGCGTGCGCCTTCGAGGGTATTGGCCATCTCCTTCTCGCAGTACACGTGCAGGCCGGCCTTCAGGCATTCCACGGTCTGCTCGGCATGCCAGTGGTCCGGCGTGGCGATGAGCACCGCATCCAGCCCCTTCTCCTTCGCCAGCATTTCGCGGTAGTCGATGTACGCGTTCGCCTTGTGTCCGAACTTCTGCAGCATGCGGTGGGCACGGCGCAGGTTATAGGCCTCCCAGATATCCACGACCGCCCGGAAACGGACGTTCGGGATCTTGAGGCACGCGTTCATCAGCACCTGTCCCTGCGCACCCGCACCGATCAGCGCGATCTGCAGGTCATCGGATGAGGACGGTTCTTCACCGCCCAGGGCCCTGTCGTGTGAGGCAAGCAGCAACCCTGCACCGGTCGCTGCCGCATAGCGGAGGAAACTCCGTCGTTGCATATCCGTCATCGTCGCGTCTCTACTCCAGTTCTCGTATCGTGATATTCCTGTACTCCACCCGGGTGCTGTGGTTCTGCAGGCCGATGAAGCCGCCGCGCCGCTTGAGCCCGGGATGTTCCTTTTCCTTGTCCATGTGCTGCAGCAGATCGGCGTCGATGGTGGTGGTGCCGTTCAGGACGACCTTCACGTGCGTCCCCTGTGCGGTGATCTGCATATGCTGCCACTCGCCGGCTCGCTTCGTGGCGCGCGAGGACGGCGCCTGCACGGCGTAGATGCTGCCGGTGTACTGCCATGGTTTGAGCGTGGCATATTCGGGTGCATAGTCGTCGAGCACCTGGATCTCCATGCCGACATACGCCGGATCACCCTTGTGTGGGGAACGGAGGAAGACACCGCTGTTGCCGGCGGCCACGACCTTGAAATCGAGGTCGAGCTGGAAGTTGTCGTATTCCTTCAACGTGGAGAGCCAGCCGCCATGTTCGCCGGTGGTAGAGAGGACGCCATCGTTCACACCCCACGACTCCGCCTTCCCCTCTATCACTTCCCACCCGGTAAGGTCCTTCCCGTTCAGCAGGGGGATGGTCTCGCCGGAGACCTGCTTCGCACGCGGGATCTCCCGGATGAACACATTCCGGAAATACAGCGGGCTATTGTGCGACTGCAGTTCGATCTGCCCTGAAGGGAAGATCGGGATGGACCGGTCCCAGTAGTTCTCCATCGGCACATTGTCCACCACGAGCACGTTGTTCAGCCGCACGGTCACCCGGTCGCCGATCATGGTGATCCGGAAGGTGTTCCACTCCCCGATCGGTTTGTCGGCGATGACGAGCGGGTGCGACGCACCGCGCTGATTGTTATAGAGTCCGCCCGAGCCTTCCGGCCACTGCGCCGGGTCCCAGATCTGCACCTGCGGACTTCCGCGCAGATAGATGCCGCTGTCGCCGAGCTTCTCGATCTTCCAGTCCACCAGCATCTCGAAGTCGGCGTAGTCTTTCAGTGTGCACAGGCTCTCGCCCTTGCCATCGAAGACCAGGACGCCATCCACCACCGACCAGTGCGCGCGCATGCTGGAATCCGCCTTCGCCTGGGCAGCAGCAAGTTCTTCCGGCGTCATCTTCGCCCGCACACCCGGGTTCTCCACGAGCCCCTTCCACCCGGTGAGGTCCCTGCCATTGAACAACGGCCGGAATCCTTCCGGCGCATCGTTGAGCCCTTCGCGCGCATCGAACATGCGCGCCGCCTGTGTACGGAAGTGCGGTTTGAGCAGCGGCTCGATGAGCCGCCGCACAGCATCCTCGGAGCGGGGGTCGTTCTGTGTCTTCGCGATCTTCCAGGATGCTACCGCGGCTTCGAGTCCGAGGGAATCATCCTCGATGTAGGGCACGAGGAGCCGGAGGGCATCGGGTGAATTCAGGTTCGCAAGCGCCCCCAGCACGAGCCGCTTCTCTTCGATGCGTTCGGCGACCGCAAGGGTCCGCTCGTGATACCGCACGGCCGTCACGGCGCTGCACGGGGATGCCTCCACAAGACGGACGCAGGCACGCAGCGCAAGCACGCGCACGGGGAGCTTCTCCTTGCTGCGCGCGAGCACGATGAGGCTGTCGAATGCTTCCAGCGACGACCAATCCGTGATTGCCCGCAATGCTGCTTCCTTCGTCCCGGGGTCTTTGCTCTTCCCCTGTTCGGCGACGACCCGCAACGCGCGGCTTCCCCCGATGCGCGCAAGTGCCTTGAGCAGGTCGGGACGTTCGGCCGGAGCGGCCGTGGCAAGCCGGTCGATCACCGGTACTGCGCGTGCTTCACGGTCCGCGTTGCGTTCCTGGACCATCGCCAGACTCTTGGCCGCGAGAGAACGGTCGGCATCGGTCTTCCCCTTCGCCACGAGTTCGACAAGCGCTCCGGCTTCTGACGGCGCAAGGATCGATCCCAGGGCTTTGATCGCTGCACCACGGACCGGTGCGCGGTCATCGTTCGTGAGCGCAAGCACCGGCGCCGATGGCACCCGGGCCTTCATGGAGCCGAGGAGGTCCAGCAGTGCCACCGTGCCGCGCGGACCCGCACCGGCGAGCGCGCCAGCGGCCGGCGCAGCGACCTGTGTCGCTGGGATACGTGCCAGGGCTTCCCGCACGGCAGCGACATCGGCGGGTTCATCGGTCTTCTTGAGCCGGTCCAGGAGTGCAGGCACGGTCTTCTGCGGGTCGAGCTTCACCGACGCGTTGATGGCGGCGTTGCGCACCATCGGGTCGGCCTCGTTGATCGCTGCGATGGCTGCGGCACTTGCGGTCGGGTCTCCACGATCCCCGAGCATATTGAAGATGCGCATCATCGCAGGTGCGGGGACCGTTGCGAGTTGACCCACCCACCGTGCGGTGACCGCTGATCCGGGGATCCGGTGCGCGATGCGCAAGACACCGCCCTGGACCGCTGCCGATGTATCGGCAAATGCTGTGACCAACTTGTCGAGGGCCTTCTCGCCGTTCACACGCACAAGAAGTTCGAGGGCGGCAACACGGTAGGCCACTTCATCAGGAGATCCGGTCGCCGCGAGGATATCCGTTGCGATCTCGTTCGCAGAGGCAGCGTCGTTCAGCGCAAGTCGCCGGTCCGCAAAGGTGAGCAAGCGGTGAAGTCCGGCAGCCCTGTTCCCTGCCGGTAGTAGGAGCACGGCACGCAGGGTGTCTTCCGTGCGCGGATCGCCGATGCCGGCCAGTGCATCCAATGCCGCTACGGAACGTGACCGCCAGTCATTCCGCGACTCCTCGAGCAGAAGCGGCGTCGCCGCTGCCGTGCGTGTCTCGCCAAGCGCATGGATGAGCGTGAGGCGCGGCTTCCCCGTGGAAGCCGGCAACGCGCTCAGGAAGTACGATCCCGCATTGCCGCCGATGGCCAGCATGGCCTGCGTCGCGGGTTCGCACAGCCGCTCGTCACCAAGATAACGTGACAGCGGTTCGAGCGATTCCGCACGGCCTGCGGACTTCAACTGGTCCATCAGAAACACCGCGTGTTCCGGTCCGGCAGACTTCTGCAGCGCCCGCGCCACGGCGCCGGCGAAGAGCAGCCGCTCGGCTTCGCGGCCGCGGCCGTTCACGTACGACGCTAATCCGCTGACGGCATGCACAGCGCGCAGGGATGTGGCGCTGTCACGGTTGGCGACCTTCGCGCATAACTCCTGCACGGCTTCCGGGCCGGCCTTGATGAGCTCGCCGGAGATCCACCGCGCTTCAAGCGTGTCCCGCGCGGGAAGGCGTCCGGTCAACTCGGCGACGGTGAACTGCTGCTGCGCTGCCACGGGCAACGACGCGTGCGAGGAGCCGCAGCCGGCAATGCCTGCTGCGAGGCCCGCGAGGACAATGACCATACTGATCTGCTTCATCGGGGCGTTCTCCATCATTGCAGTGTCCATGGTGCGCGCATGGGCTGGTCGATGAGGCGGTTGGCCGCATCATCACCCGGACAGCGCTGTGTTGCCGGATCGAACTGGATACGCCGCCCGAGCTGCCAGGCGATCTTCGCAAGGTTCACGAGCGAAGCCGACCGGTGGGCGTTCCGCTCGTTCAACGGGAAGTCCTTCCGCGTGCGCACGGATTCCATGAAGTCCGTGATCGGCGGCTCGTGGTCGGGCATGGAGGCAACGGCATCCTTCACGCCGGGCACGCTGCACCGCATGTCCTTGTACAACGCCCCCTTCGGCCCTTCCAGGAACGCGCCGTCGCCGGTGTTGTTCACGCCGTCCAGAATGATCTCCGTACCGTCGGCGTACCGGATGGTGATCTTCCGGAACGAACCGGCGGCATCGGGATGCTGCTGATCGGCATCGGGAATGATCTCCACCGGACTTTCATTGTCCTTCCCGAGGATGTACTGCACGGGATCGATGTAGTGCTGACCCATGTCCCCGAGTCCGCCGCCATCGTAATCCCAGTATCCGCGGAATGTCGCATGCACGCGGTGGGGGTGATACGGTTTATACGGTGCGGGCCCGAGCCACATATCATAATCCAACGCTTCCGGGATCCACTCGGGAGTGAGGTCGGTCTTGCCACACCAGTAGAACTTCCATTCGAAGCCGGTGGCGCCGCTGATCGTGGCGCGGAGCGGGTTGCCCAGGATGCCGCTGTCCACGATCTTCTTCATGTCTCGCACCATCATGCCGCAGCCGTAGAAGATCTCCTTGGAATAGCGGAACCAGGTGTTCACCCGCAGCACGCGTCCGTGCGTGCGCACGGCTTCGATGAGTTTCTCGCCCTCCGCGATGGTGCGTGTCATGGGCTTCTCGCACCAGATATCTTTCCCTGCACGTGCCGCGGCGATGGCCATGAGCCCGTGCCAGTGCGGCGGGGTGGCGATGTGCACGACGTCGATGTCCTTGTTCTCCAGGAACTCGCGGAAATCGTGGTACCCCTTAACGTCCGGACCGCCGCGGGTGAGGCCGTGCTGCAGATGGTTCGCGTCTACGTCACATACGGCGATCAGACGATCGCCCGTTTCACCGAGATGCCACCGGCCCATACCGCCGATGCCGATGATGCCTTTGGTGAGCTGATCGCTGGGAGCGGTGAAGCCCTGTCCGCCCAGCACATGCCGGGGGACGATCGTGAACAGTCCGGCCGCGGCCGCCTGCTTGAGGAATGAACGGCGTGAAGATCCCATGTTGCACCTATCCCTTCGTTGCGCCGGCAGTGGCCGGCTCCGCGTTCTTGAAGAACATCGTGAAGACCACCAGGATCACCCCGGCGATCACCGCGGGGATGGCCCAGAAGTTCTGCCACTGCGCCATGCCGCCGGTCTCGGTGATCATGGCATTGTGGATCCATCCGGAGATCAGCGCACCGATGAGCATGCCGATGCCGTACGTCATGAGCACCAGGAATCCCTGTGCCTGCCCGCGGATGGCGGGCGTCGAGACCTTGTCCACGTATATCTGTCCGGCCACGAAGAAGAAATCATAGCAGATGCCGTGGAGAAGAATGCCCCCCATGATCATCCAGACAACGCTGGCCGGCGCGGCGAGCGCGAAGAGGACGTAGCGCAGCACCCACGCGAGCATACCGATCACGAGCACCCACTTGATGCCCATCCAGCGGAAGAAGAGCGGCAACGCCAGAATGAAGAGCGCTTCGGACATTTGCCCGAACGACATCCGGAAGGCGGGGTTTTCCACGCCACTCGTGGACACATACACGGGCGCGTACGCATAGTAGGCCGAGAGCGGGATGCAGATGAGGAATGAGCCGATGATGAACACAAGGAACGACGGGCTCCAGAGCTTGCCGAGGGCATCGATACCCGCGATCTCGCGGAAGGAGACGGCCTTCTTCGGTGTGGGCGGGGTGTGGGGGAGGAAGAATGCATACACGCCCATCACGAGTCCGGCGATACCCGCGACGCGCAACGGCACGTCGGTCTTGTCTGCGCCGAGGACCATGCTCACGAGCACGCCTGCCACGATCCAGCCGATGGTGCCGAACACGCGGACCACCGGGAATTGCTTCTCCTGATCGGAGATATGATGGAACGCGAGCGCGTTCGCGAGTCCGACGGTGGGCATGTAGCACAGCATGTGCACGAGCAGGAGGATGATGAAGATGCCGGCTTCTCCTGCGTTCGCTGCGATCGGTGCCAGCAGCATGGCGATACCGCCGATGATGTGCAGGACGCCGAGGACCTTCTCCGTGGAAAAGAAGCGGTCGGCGACCATGCCGAGGAAGAACGGCGACACGATCGCGCCGATGGGCCCGACGGTGTACGCCCAGTAGATCGCGTCGCTCATGCCGACGGCGGCCATGTAGTTGCCGACGGTGACGTACCATGCACCCCAGACGAAGAATTCAAGGAACATCATCCCGCTGAGCCGCAGAAAGTTCGCACTTTTCATTGTCACTCCTTGGTGTTCAAATGGACGACCGCACCGGTGCGGACAGATTCGTCGGCGGCGAGCACGATCCGCAGACTGTTCACGGCATCGTTCAGATGGCCGGTCAGGTCGAGGTCCTCGCGCACCGCACGGAGGACATACCGCTGCTCCGCATTGCACAATCCCTGATGCCCGGGGTCTTCGCCCGTATCGATGTACAGATTCTCGCCGGATGCCGCATCATGTTTCAGCAACCGGCTGGTCTTCGTGTGGGAATCGATGTCCGCCGATCCCGTATCATGCGCGTCGGCGATGCTCACCGATCCGCGTGGACCGATCACATCCTTCACGAAGAACGCGGTCTCGCTCATCATCGGTCCCCACCCCGCTTCATACCAGCCGACCGAGCCATTGGCGAAGGTCACCTGCAGCTGGCCGTAGTTGTACATATCCTTCGCGATCTCATCGGTGAGCCGCGCGCCGATGGCCGTGACGCGCACGGGCTCCGACCGCGTCATGAGGCACATGATGTCCACATAATGCACGCCGCAGTCCACGATGGGCGACATGGAGGTCATGAGGCGCTTATGCACTTCCCACTCGCTTCCCGAACTCTGCTGGTTCAGGTTCATGCGCATGACGAGCGGTGTGCCGAGCGTGCGTGCCTCGTCGATGAACCGCGTCCATGCCGGATGGTGTCGGAGGATGTAACCGACGACGACCTTCAGCTTGCGCTCGTGCGCTGTGCGCGCGATCTCCTGCGCCTGGGCCACGGTCTGCGCCAGCGGCTTCTCCACGAAGACGTGCTTCCCGGCCTTCAGGCACTTCATCACGAGGGCATGATGGGTATCCGGATAGGTGCAGATGCATACCACATCCGGGCGTGCCTGCTCCATCGCAACATCCATGTCCGTATAGACCGCCGGATTGCCGGTCTCTGCCGCAAGCCGCTTCGCCCGCGCCTCGTCGCGATCAACGAGTCCCACGAGGGCAAACCCCTCCACTGCGGCATAGGCGCGGGCATGGGACGAGCCCATGTTCCCGCATCCTATGACGATGACACGCAGATCACTCATGCTTGCTCCTTGGTTCAACGTCCGTTCGCGTTGGCGGGCTCGACAAGCCAGATGTTCCGGAACTGCACCGGATTCCCGTGGTCCTGCAGGCACAATCCGCCCGGTTCGCCGACGCGTTCATCGATCGCTCCACCGGTGGGTCCGGGGATGGCGAGGTTCTGGTGGATGATCACGCCGTTGTGGCGGACGGTCACCATCGCTGATGCGGTCTTGTTCCCGTTCGCATCGAACCGCGGTGCGCGGAAGCTGATGTCATACGTCTGCCACTGTCCGGGAGGCGCACACATGTTCACGCGCGGCTGCGCCACTTTGTAGATGCCGCCGCACTCGTTGTCCTCACCCGTGAGGCCGTAGCTGTCCAGCACCTGGATCTCATAGCGTCCCTGCATGTACACGCCGCTGTTCCCGCGCTCCTGTCCGCGCTTGGTCGGCATGAACGGCGTGCGGAACTCGAGGTGCAGGTCGCAATCGCCGAACGCCTTTCTTCGTCACGATCGTCCCGCCGTTCGGGGCCACTTCCATGGTACCGTCCGCGAGCTTCCAGGCCGCGGGACGTTCCTCTTTGCCGGCGACCTTCCACTGCGAGAGATCCTTGCCGTCGAACAGCACGACCGCACCCGCAGGCGGCTGCGCGCCGAGCGTCGGCGATGTGCGCTGCACCCTGCGGAGCGTGAAGCTTGCGATGTTGCCGCGGGGCGACGAGCCGTTGATGACGCCATCCCTGATCGAGGCGCGGAAGCCGGGATCCGACGATGTGGACAGCGCATCACCGTCTTTCCGTAACGGAAGGACGAACCGTTCGGGATCGCGCTGCTCAAAACTCTCCAGGACCGTGGCGTCATAGGTGTTCTCGCCGTAGGAAACGAGCTGCACGGCGAGCGGAAGGACGGTGCCCGACGGCGAGACACGATATCCCTGCCAATCACCCATGAGGGCATCGCCCGCCGCGGCTCCGGCCGCCTAGGCATTTCCTTTGTCGTGGCGCAGGCAGCGAGGCCGAGCGCCAGAGACACCGGAAGGAGGGTATTCACGATCTTGTTGAGGTTCATGCTCTTCCTTTCAGCGTGTGCGAGGCTTTGATCATCCGTGTTCAGTTACTTCTTGCCGGTCAACTGTGCGATGCGCGCCAGCAGGTTCTTGCTTCTCTCCACCACCGTCGGATTCGTGGAGGACGCGAGCCGTTCCAGCTGAGGTGAGATGGCCGCATGGTGGTCCTTCGCGATCGGCTCGGCGATGGTAACGAGCGCGATCTCCGCATCGGCTTTCAGTGCGGGATCCTTCAGGCAGTCCGCGGTCATTGCGAATGCCGCCAGGGACGGCGCGGCACCCATCAGGGCCAGCAACTGCTTCTTCTCTTCGGCATCCTTCGTCAGTCCGAAAGCCTCACGGTACCGTCCGAGTGTTGCGTCATGGGTGAGCGAGGTATCCAGCCCCGTGGTGCGCACGACGCCGCGCACGGCAAGGGTCCGCACGGTGCGGTCGGTAGATGTCGTTGCGAGCGCGTGCAGATCGTTGTATGCTGCCGGCGTGGGCCACTCCGAGAGCGCGCGGACGGTCGCCATCATGACCTCTTTGTCGCGGTCCTTGAGTGCGGGAACGATCGTCGCGAGGCCCTGCGGAGTACCGATACGCCCGAGGATCCGGATGAGCGACGACCTGTTCTCACGGTCCTTCGCTGTCCCGAGCACACCGATGACGAGCGGATCGCGCTGCGCGGGATCGTTGATCCTGAGCGCTGTTGCCACGATGCTGTTCTCGAGTTCCTTCCGCACGGCGTCCGTCTTCTCGGACTGCAGGGCGCCCAGCATCTCGGGGATATCACCGTCCTGCGCGATCAGGCGGAGTGCAAGGGCTGCTTCCTGGCGGACCTTCGGGGTGCGGTCCTGCAATGCGACAACGAGCGGCCCTGCCGATGCCGGCACGCGCCGTTCACGCATCGCCTTCACCGCTTCGGCCTTCAGATCGTTCTGCGTGCCCCGTAACAGCACGACAAGCGAATCGTCCGTACCCGGCGATGCGAGCGATGTGAGGCTTTCACGGGCTTTACGTTGCTCTTCACCTTTCGAGGCGACGGCAACAGCGGCCATGGGGCGGACAGCGGCCGCGGTACCGATCACGCGCAGGGTCTTCAATGCCGCAACGCGCACATCAACGGACCTGTCTTTGAGCGCGCCGGTGACGATGTCACGGACGGCTGACTCGGGGTGCTTCGCCAGCGCGGACACGAGCCGCAGCTTCTCGCCATTGGAGAACTGAGGGAGCATCCCCGCGATGCGGCGGACGGTCTCGCCCGACGGCATCTGCTGCACTGCCTCGAGCACGGACGTACGCGCAACCTCGTCCTTCCCCGCAAGGATACCCATCACCGCATCGGTCATCCCGGGATCGCCACCGTGCACCACACCCCGCACGGCACGCATGCGGAGCGGTGCCGGCATTTCCGCGCTGAGCAGGGTGCGATACGCTGCCTGCGCAGCGACCCTGTCACCTGCCGCGGCGAGGAGATCTGCCGCCGTTGCCATGCCTTCCAATACACTCTGCTGCACCACTCCGGACGTGACCGCACGGGAGGCCGTAAGGGCATCCAGCGACTGCACGCTGCCGATGCGGCCCAGCGAGGCTGCCGCGGCTGATGCCAGCGTGGCATCGGACGAGGCCAGGAGCGACTTCAACTTCGGGATCGTGGAACCGATGCGCCGGTTGCCGATGGTGTTCACGAGCGCGATGAGCTGGTCGCCGCTTGCAGCATCCATCGCATCGAGCAGTACCTGCTCGGACACCTTCCCGGGAATGCCTTCGAGCGCATACCGCGCCACGTCGAATGTCTCAGGCTTCTTGAGCATCGCCGCCAGCAACGGAACGGCGGCATCGGTGCCGAATTCTGCCAGCCGCGTGCAGAGGAACCGCTTCCCTTCTGCCGTGACCCCCGCGTGCATGGCCGTAAGCATTGCTTGTTCGATCCTGGTCCGTACCGCCGGTGCATCCCCCGCACGGCGCACGACCCTGTCGAAGACGATCATGGGGTAGCGGCTCGTGCCCGCCTCATACGTGGCGATCCCCGCGAGAGCGATGCGCAGCGAATCGGTATCGAGCATGATCATCGGATCGAACGGCCGCGGCGTCGCATCTGCCGGCAGGTCGCCGAGCGCATACTGAATGCCGTCGAGGTAGTGCTGCAGGACGGCGGGGTTCCAGTACACTTCGTCGTTGTGTCCGAGCGAGCAGTAGAACACGCGCCCCTTGCCGAAGGTACGGATCCAGCTGATCGGCAGGTCGCGGTCCGACGGCCGCATGCCGGCTGCCGTGCGGTTGTGCGGATCGTTGGAATCGATGCGCATCAGCACGCGGCAGTTGTCGCGCAGCTTCACCGGCGCGATGCGGTAGAGTTCGTCATGGATCGTGAAGTTCTTCCCGCCGAACGGTTTCATGAGCGGGTGGCCGGGGTCTTCGAGGATCACGGCCCAGGTCCCGTCGCCGGTCCACGGATGGCCGTCGAACCAGCCGCCGAACATCTCCTGCGCTTCCTGCCACGAATAGAAGTTGTCCACGGCCGCATGGATGCCCATGATGCCGCCGCCATTGCGGGCAAAGTCCATGATGCTCTTCCGGACCGCCGGATCGGACAGCAACAGCCAGGTGGTATTATTAAAGAGGATGCCGTCGAACTGCTTCAATGAAGCGGGCAGGAAGACGGTGGTGTCGGCGCTGAACGTGGGCTCGAACGCCCCGGTCTTTGCTGCCAGGATCTTCAGCGTGGCGGTGGCACGTTCGATGGAGCTGTGCTGGTACCCCTGCGAGAGGGTGAAGACCAGCAGCTTGCGGGGCTTTGCGGGTTGGACGGTCGCACGTACCGGTGCGGCCGCTTCCATGCGTTGCAGATCCGCGGCAGGGATCTGCGCCTGCAGGATGTCCGCGGCGGTGAGCAGCAGCACCGCGGTGATGCACAGATGTTTGATGATGGTGGAGGTCATGATGTTTCGTCCTTGTCAGATCGGGTGATCACAGATGCCAGGGGCCACGCATGGTGCGGCCGAGAAGCCGGTCCGCTTCGGGGTCGTTCACGAACCGTTCGGTGGCAGGGTTCCACTGCACCTTCCTCCCGAGCTTCATGGCGATGATACCGAGATGGCCGATCATGATCGACCGGTGTGCCACTTCCGCCGGGGTGATGGTCTTCCGGCGGCTGCGCACGCAATCGATGAAGTTCTGGTGATGGTCGTCACTCTTGTACAGATGGATCTCGTTCGGCCCGATCACCGAGGTGGTGACGCCGGGGATCGACGATTCGAGGACGCCGCCGCGTTCCACCCAGATCCAGCCTTCGCTCCCTTCGAACTGCACGCCCATACCTTTCGGCTGCTTCGTGCGGTCCGCAACGATCATCGTGAACCCTTCGGCATACTTGCAGGTGAACGAATACTTCGTCGGCGTATCGAACAGTCCGTCCGCGGCGTCCGTATACTCCGCGACCCCTTCGATCTCCACCGGCGAGCTCAGCTCCGTGCCCATGCCCCACTGCGCGATGTCACAATGATGGCCGGCCCAGTCGGTGAGCTGTCCCCCGCCGTAATCGCTGATCCACCGGAAGTTCCAGTGGCACCGGTTGGGGATGTACGGCGTCTTCGGCGCCGGACCGAGCCACATCTCATAGTCGAAGCCCGGCGGAGGCGTGGTGACATGATAGCCGCCGTTGTCGTTGATGCTGAACCCGTTGGGCAGTCCGACACGAACGGTATGCACCTTGCCGATGCGCCCGTTGCGTACGAGCTCGCAGGCATACCGGAAGTTCTTCTCCGAGCGCTGCCAGCTGCCTGTCTGCCAGATGGCACCGTAGCGCTCCGTCGCATCGACGATGGCGCGCCCTTCGGGGATGGAGAAGCCGAGCGGCTTTTCACCGTAGACATCCAGTCCGGCTTTGATCGAAGCAACAGCCAGGAGTGCATGCCAGTGGTCGGGGGTGGCGATGCTCACCGCATCGAGGTCCGTCCGCGCGAGCAGCTCACGGAAGTCGCTGTACACCGCGCACCCCTTCGTGCCGTAGTGCTTGTCCACCGCCGCACGCCCTTCTTCGAGCCGTTTGGCATCGACGTCGCAGACGGCAACGATCTGCACCTCCGGCTTCTGCAGGAACGCACCCATATTATAGGTGCCCATATTCCCGATACCGATGCAGGCCATGGTGATCTTCGAGCCGGGGGCAACGATGCCGTTGCGGGCGAAGACCTTCGACGGCAGGATCATCGGCGCGCCGATGGCGCCGACGGCGGCGAGGCCGGCCTTCTTCAGGAAGTCGCGCCGCGTGTTGGATGGGTGCTGCTTCATCTGGGTTCTCCTGTGTGTAGCAGATGCTCTCTAACGAGTGAATTCAAAGACTTGTGTTTCGGTGTGCGGTCCCGGGTGGTGCCCCCACTAGTAACTCCGGCTTTTCTCATCGGCCCCCTCACTGGTGGGAGGGATCGGGGAGTGGCCCCCGCGGCTCACAATTCGCGCATTCATCAGACAGGTTTCGTGGCGCAGGGGCCACTCCCCGAGCCCAGCACACCTAACCTCTACTTGTCGAACGCCGAATCGAAGGCAACCCCCGACGGCGCGAAATCGAGATGCTTCACGAACGCGCACGCCTCACGTGCACCGTGCTCGCGGTCCATGTTGCTGTCCTCCCATTCCACGGAGAGCGGACCGCCATACTTCGCATGGTTCAACGCACGGATGATCTCTTCGAACTTGATCCCGCCGCGGCCGAGCGAACGGAAGTCCCACCCGCGTGCCGGATGCCCGAAGTTCAGATGCGACGCCAGGATGCCGCTCCGGCCGTCGAGCTGCAGCGCTGCATCCTTCATGTGCACATGATAGATGCGGTCGGTGAATTCACGGATGAACTGCACCGGGTCCACCATCTGCCAGTGGAGATGGCTCGGATCGAAATTGAATCCGAAGGTCTTCCTGTGCCCGATCGCTTCGAGCGCGCGGTGCGCAGTGATGATGTCGAACGCGATCTCGGTGGGGTGCACTTCCAGCGCGAACTTCACACCGCATTCATCATACACATCCAGGATCGGGTTCCACATGCGCGCAAAAGAGCGGAACCCGTCCTCGATCGTCGCATCCGCCACCGGCGGGAAACTGTACAACAGATGCCAGATGGGCGAGCCCGTGAACCCGTTCACGACGTGCACGCCCAGGTTGCGCGCCGTGCGCGCGGCGTTCTTCATGGTGGCCACCGCCCATGCGCGCTTCTTTTCCGGATCACCGGCGCACGATGCCGGTGCAAAGCCATCCGACCGGGCATCATTGTTGAGATCGCACACGAGCTGTCCGGCAAGATGATGGCTGATCGCGAACAGCTTCAGGTTGTGCTTCTTCAGCAGCGCCAGCTTCCCGGCGCAGTAGTCCTTGTCCACGGCCCCGCGCTCGACATCCAGATGGTCGCCCCAGCACGCAAGCTCGAGCCCGTCATACCCCCATGATGCTGCCTTCTGCGCAAGGACCTCCAGCGGCAGGTCCGCCCATTGTCCTGTGAAGAGTGTTACCGGTCGTCCCATGATGGTCCTCCTTAGACTGGCATGTTGGTCCATTTTTCAGTGCTCTTGCCACTCGCAATGACGGTCTCGATGAACAACATCCCGCGCAATCCATCCTCCACGTTCGGGAAGTCCAGAGCCAACGCGTCGGGCTTCCTGCCTTCATCAACCGCACGTATGGTGTCGGCGAAGTTGCAGTAGACGTTCGCGAAGGCCTCGAGGAATGCCTCGGGATGTCCGGAGGGGAGGCGTGTCGCACGCGCCGCCGCTGCGCTCTTCTCCGCCACATACCCGTTCCCGCGCCGGAAGATCCTGTCGGGTCCGTTCTGGTCCTTGAGGATCAGCGCATTGGGGTGCTCCTGATGCCATTCCAGCGCCAGCTTCGTGCCGTACACCCGGATCGCAAGTCCGTTCTCTTCGCCCACGGCGATCTGACTGACGTGCAGGATGCCGCGTGCACCGTTGTTGAAGTGCAACAGGCAGTTGCCGTCGTCGTCCAGCCGACGGCCGGCAACGAACGTGGTGATGTCCGCGCACACCTGCGTGATCTTCAACCCGGTGATGTACTCCGCGAGGTTCTCGCAGTGCGTGCCGATGTCGCCGATCGCGCCGGCCACGCCGCTCTGGCCGGGGTCCACGCGCCAAGATGCCTGCACCTGTCCGGTGGCCTCCAGCGGGGTGGAGAGCCACCCCTGGGGATACTGCACCACGACCTTCCGGATCTCGCCGAGCTCGCCGCCGCGGACGATGTCGCGGGCCAGCTTGACCATCGGATAGCCGGTATAATTGTGCATGAGCCCGAAGACCTTGCCGGTCTTCTTCACGACCGCCACGAGGTCGCGCGCTTCCTGCGACGTGAAGGTCATGGGCTTCTCGCACATGACGTGGAAGCCGGATTCGAGTGCCAGCTTCGCGATCGGGAAGTGCGAGTTGTTCGGCGTGGTCACGGCAACGATGTCGATCTTTTCGCCCGCGGAGAGCCGCGCTTCCTTCTCGATCATCTCCTGGTACGATGCGTACGCCCGGGCGGGATCGAGCATAAGCTGTTTGCCGGTGGCGCGCGACTGCTCTGCCGAGCGGCTGAACGCGCCGGCAACGGTCACGATGCCGCCGTCCATCCGTGATGCCTTCCGGTGCACCTCGCCGATGAATGCCCCGGGCCCTCCGCCCACCATCCCCATGCGTAATGGTCTGTCAGATGCCATGATCACTCCTTGATGTCTGCAGTACGATGATGCGGGTTCGCGGACCACGCCCCGTGGTCCGTCCATTCTCATCCGTCGCGCCGTCTGTTAACGGACCGGCGTTCCCGGATATAACTTGTAGGTCTCGATGGCGTGATGCCCGATGCGCAGCGGGATGCGCGCACCGGCGTGGGCCACCTCCACGCCATCGTCTTCGATGATGGACGCCGCACGAACGCGTGCAAGCGGCATCATGAACTGCACCGCCCCCTCCGCATCCTTCCCTTCCATATCGTACACTCGCAGCACCACACTGTCATCGTCATCGCATTTCTTCAATGCCGTCACGCCCCAGTTCTGCGCCGACACCGACAGGAACCCGTGCACGGGCGGCAATGCCGCGCCGCGTCACGGCGTTCCTGCACCACGGCGATGAGCGGATCGTTCACGCCGATAGCCTGCCGCTGGCCGGCGGCTGACCCCGGCGCATGCGAGGTGATGGAGAACCTGTACTGATGGTCCCCTTCCTGCAGATACCAGTTGCCCAGGCCATGACAGCTCCGCCGCGATGCCAGCAGGATGGGCTGCAACACCGGATGGTCCACGGGATGGTCGGTCGGATCGAGGAAGTCCATGACGGCAACATCGGAACTCATCGTCACGCCGCAGGTTGCATCGCTGGCAGTCACAAAATTCTGTACTTCGCGCGGACGGACGTCCACATTGGGCTGGGAATAATCGACCTTGCCATAGGCATATCCAGCCGCACCCGGCATCTCGTCTTTCTGGAAGCGCGCGATGCCCATCGGCACCTGGTAGGCGATCTCCGGTGCGGTCATTGCCAGCGGCAACGCCATGCGGAACTCGCGATAGCGGTCGCCGTTCCAGCCAAGGATCGCCACATCGACGTCGATCCGCTTCACCTCATGATAGACTGTCACCTTTTCCACGATGGTGCATGTAGGAAGCGGCTGGCGCAGGGCGAACACCGCATAGACCGGACCGTTCTCCTCCATGCGCCACACCGGTGCATGGTTGCTGAGCTTGTCGAACCCTTCCATCGTAGGCTGTTGCACGCGCGTGAATTCACCGGCACCGGTCCCCACCGAACGCATGGTGAAGATCTCACCGCCAAGGAATTTTCCCGTGCGCAACAACTCGCGCTTCAGTTCTTTGTCGTAGATGCTCTGGAGTCCGCCCGGGGCGAACCTGATCGTGTAGTGCTTCGATTCCCATGTCAACGGCGCGGGACTGACGATCCGTTGCGACGGGCCGGCCTTATCAGGCACGGCGTAGTATGTTGCGTAACCGTACGACGGGACATCCCGCGCGATGAACGTCACGGCGGTACCGCCTTCCGATGCTCCCGCAGGCACAGCAACCGATTGCGAGGCAACAGCCTTCCCCGATGCATCCGTGATCCTGTATGATCCCGCCGGAAGGACCACCCGCACGGGTTCCGTGCGCGGCCAGGAGAGCGCATTGAACACGACGACCGGTGTCCCTTTCGCCGTCGCGGTCTTGACACGTGCTGCGATGTTTCCGAGCGCCCGACCCAGCAACGCCTTGCCGATCGTCCGTGCGGTATCCGCCTTGCTGCGGAACAACTGATCCGTGACCTGTCCCTGGTTACCGCCCCAGCCGTGGTCGTCATAGATGGAAGCCGCCCACGCGGTATTCAGTTCCTTCTGCGGATACCCTGTCCACGATCCGGCGAGCAACGCATCGATGGTGCTGAACGCCTCGGCCGCGGGAAGCAACACGCCCGCCTGACGCTTCGCGGAGATCGCCCAGTGATGCGTGGGGCCATGGATGTACAACCAGACATTCGGACGCTCGCCGGTGATCGTATCCAGCCGCGCACCCGGCACATCCACCGACCGGAAGAAGTCCTCCGCGGACGAATGTTTCATCACCGGCCGTGACGCATTAGCCGGTGACGGAAGCTCATTCCAGCGGTCCACAAGCTTGCCGAAGTACTGCGGACCCATCGCATCCGCGCTGTTGAGCACGCCGAACTGCGCCGGCATTCCGCGCCCGGCGAAGAACGTCTGCCATTCGTCGTACTTCTTGCCGAGCTTCTCCGCGGCAACCGCCGTGGTCTCGGCAAGGATCAGGCTGTGATTATAATAGTGGCCGGGGGTGTAGGCGATGACGCTCGAGCCGTCCGGACTCTTCCAGCGGAAGAGGTTCTCCTTCTGGCGGCTGATCATGAGGTACGGCACGCCGGCTTTGGCCAGGATCTGCTGCATCTGGGTCGCCCGCCCCGGCACATCGGGGTTCCATGCCACGCGTGCATCGCAGCCCGGCAAATGCGTGCGTATCCATTTCCGTCCGAAGTAGAGCTCCCGCACAAGCTGTTCGCCCGACAACATCGATTCATACGGCTGGTTGTACGTCGCCCCCCATTCCATCTTCCCTTCGCGGGTCAGTCGCAGGACCTCGTCGTAGCGGTCCGGATGGCGTTCGAGGTACTCCACAAGATTGAGGGTGTTCTCCATCCCGTACCGGAAGTCCGGATGCTCGCGCATGATCTTCAGTGCCGGCGTGATCACGACGACATCACGCTGCTCCTTGCACTTCTCGGGGCTGTCCATCCAGGCGATGTCCTGATGACTCGAACCGATCAGATGAATGGTGCTGCGGAGGGTATCGGAAACAGGAGGAACGGCGGGTGGGAGAGCATGGGCTGATGGGCCGGATGGCTGTGCCATGGCTTCCGCCTGCAGGCAGAAGGCAGCACAAGCAAGGATCCAACGGAGAGATCGCATCCGGGTACTCCTTTGTTTCAGTCTATTTTGCGGACATCAGACGACAGCAAGGGCCGGCAATGACGGGGTCGTCATTGCATCCCCCGAAAAACCTTCGCAGGGCTCCGATGGCAACCCGGACACATGGAGCCGGGCACGCACGGTGACTTTGACACCCCCCCCCCCCCCCCCCCCCCCCCCCCCCCCCCCCCCCCCCCCCCCCCCCCCCCCCCCCCCCCCCCCCCCCCCCCCCCCCCCCCCCCCCCCCCCCCGCCCCCCCCCCCCCCCCCGCAGGGTGCGCTGGTACCCTGACACCTACTGCATGGCCTCACTCAATGCGGCCACCACATCCGACGGCGACGGTGCGCCGATGAGCTTCTCACGGAATTCATCATGCATCAGCTTGCGCGACAGCTTCGCGATGATGCGCAGGTGCTCGTCGCCCGGCGCCGCATCATTGATCGTCAGCAGGATCACCATGTTCACCGGGTCTTCGTCACCCTCCACCCAGAGGAAGGGTTTCGCCGGACGGAGGAAGGCGATGGAACTCGACATCACCGCCGCCGATTTGCAGTGCGGGATCGCCACGCCGAACCCGATGCCCGTGGAGAAGGTCTCCTCGCGCCGCCAGACCGCCTCTTCCACTTCATCCGGATCGGCCGTGCGCCCATCGGCATGAAGTGCGTTCACCAGTTCACGGATCACCAGTGCCTTGTCGCTGTTCTCCGATTCCAGCACGATGATATTCCCATCGATCAGCGGCTTCCCGGCGAGTCTGCTGCCGGCAGCGGCTGCAAGCATGGCCTCCACGTCTTCCGGAGTTTCGCATGCCAGCGTCTGTGTCAGGATCGCCCCGCCATCGGCCGCGGTGAACTGCGAGATCCGTTCCTTCATCGCCGGGATGCCCGGCGACGCCAGGCTGATCTCGTCCAGCCCCAGTCCAAGGAACAACGGCGCCGCGGGGATCTTCCCGCCGAGTTCGCCGCACATGCCCACCCACCGGCCATGACGGTGCGCGCCGTCCGTGATCATCTTCAGCAGGCGCAGGAACGAGGGCGTGAACGATGAATACAATCCCCGCACCTTCGGGTTCCCGCGGTCCACCGCGAGGAAATACTGTGTGAGGTCGTTCGAGCCGATGCTGAAGAAATCCACCAGCGGCGCGAGCTGGTCCATGACGAACGCCACGGACGGGATCTCGACCATGATGCCGATCTCCGTCGACGGGTTGAACGCCACCTTCGCCGCGCCGAGTTCTTCTTTGATCCTGTCGATCCACACGCGCATCGCACGGACCTCCGTAACGGATGCGATCATGGGGATCATGATCTTCGCTTTGCCCAGGGCCGATGCGCGCAGCAAGGCACGGAGCTGCGCGTCGATCATTTCCTGGAACGCAGGATACAGCCGCACCGCACGGTAACCGAGGAACGGATTCTCTTCTTCCGGCAACCCCAGATACTCCACCCCTTTGTCGCCGCCGATATCCAGCGTGCGGAAGATGACCGGACGCCCTTTCGCCGCGCGCATGGTCGCGGCATACACCGCGAACTGCTCATCTTCCGTGGGCGGCGCACTGCGGTCCATGAAGAGCATCTCGGTCCGGAACAGTCCGATCCCTTCCGCGCCATCGCGGAACGCCTTCTCTACTTCTTCCACGGATGCGGCATTCGCCGCCACCTCGATGCGTGTGCCGTCGGCCGTCCGCGCATCACGCCCCGCATGCACCGTCAACCGCTGCGCGATCCGCTCCTGCGTCCGCTGCTCTGCCCTGTAGAAGGCGAGCACGGGCTCCGACGGAGCGCTGACCACGATGCCGCGCACCGCATCCAATACCACCATATCTCCGGGTGTCAGATGCAGCACCGCGTCCGGTACGCCGATGACGCACGGGATGCCGAGCGAACGGGCGAGGATGACCGTGTGCGATGTGGCCCCCGCGTGTGCCAGCGCCAACCCTTTCAAACGCCTCTTGTCGAGTCCCATGAACTGCGACGGCGTCAGATCGTCCGCCACCACCACCACATCCTTCTTCAGCGGTGCATCGTGTGACTCTTCGGGCGCACCGTAGGCGGCGTCCATGATCTGCGCCGCAACATCGCGGATATCGACCGCACGCTCGCGCAGGTACTCGCTGTCCGCACTGCCGAGCAATGCCACATACCGCCCGGCGGTCCGGATGACCGCCTGCCCGGTACTCATGCCGTGGTCCGCGATACTGGTCTCGAGCTCCGTCCGAAATTCCACGTCCGTCACGATCGACAGATGCGCCTTTGCAACCTCCGCTTCGGTGCCTCGCCGCGCGGGGCCGGAGCGGTACGACGACTCGAGCACTTCCAGAGCATGATGCAGCCGTTCCCGCTCTTTTCTGGGTCCGGTGGATTTCGCGGCCGCAGGTGGCAATGTGAGCGTACGCGCGTGTACCAGATGCGCCGGCGCGCAGGCGATGCCCGCGCTGACGGGGATCCCATGCATGACGGCAGCAGCGGTGTCGCGCAGAAGACGTGGGACACGCCCGCAGACCGGTGCGACCGGCGCGGGCATATCGTCATCGCAATGCGGCAGCGTTTCGTCCAGGAACATCTGGATCGCATCGGCGGCGCGCTCCGCATCGGTCCCTTCGATCCGCACGACGCACCGGTCGCCTTCCTTCGTCATGGTGCTGACGAGCGCCGGGGTACTCTTCCCGTTCGCGGTGGCATCCGACATCTCGTTCACGACCGTGACCGTGGACGCATAGCGGTTCGCGAGTTCCTGGAATGCGCTGGCAGGCCGCGCATGGAACCCGTTCTTCAGGGGAAAGACGAACTGCAGATCACGGGGCATGAGAAGGGGTCTTCTTTACTGTCCGAGTTTCTCGAAGATGGCGTCGGGCTTCTTGATGGCTTCCTGGACGCCCACTTCCAGCACCTTGATCTTCGCGAAACGGTCCTTGTTCAGCACCGGGATGCCGACGGCGAAGATGGCGATGTCCGCGGCATCGACTTCGGCCTGGGAGATCTCGTTCTCGATGCCCATGGAGCCCTGGGTCTCCACCTTGATGCTGTGTCCGAACTTCTTTGCAGCCTTCTGCAGCTGCTCGGCGGCCATGTACGTGTGTGCGATGCCCGTGGGGCAGGCGGTGACGGCGACGATCTTCATGCTGCTGTCCTTTCCAGTTTTGCTGCCGCGATCTTGCGCAGGGTATTGATGAGGAAGGCCACGGTCAGCGACCCGGCCGCGATGGCGATGATATACATGATGCGGTTGTCGATCACCGGCAACACGATCGGACCGCCGTGCGGGGCATGGTCGCCCACGCCACCGAGCATGGCGATCACCGCACCGACCATGGACCCGGCCATGATGGTGGGGATGACGCGGATCGGATCGCCGGCGGCGAACGGTATCGCGCCCTCGGTGATGCCGATCATGCCCATGGCCAATGCTGCATAGCCCGCTTCACGTTCTTCTTCCGCCCAGAGCTTCTTGCCGATGACCGTCGCAAGGCCGAGGCCGATCGGCGGGATGCAGATCGCCGCGGCGGCGGCGCCCATGACGGCGAAGTTGCCGTCCTTGATCATCGCCACGCCGAAGAAGAATGCCACTTTGTTCACCGGTCCGCCCATGTCGAATGCGATCATGGCACCGATGATCAGCGCAAGCACCACGCTGCTCCCCGCACTCATACCTTTCAGCCATTCGGTCAGGAAGTTCATGAAGTCCTTGATGGGGGATCCGATCACCTGATACATGATGAACCCGACCACGAGGGAAGAGATCACCGGTATGACAAGAATGGGCATGACCGGACGGAGATACGGGGGGAGCTTGATCTTCTTCAACCCGAATACCACGCCGCCGGCGATGAGTCCGGCGACGATGCCGCCGAGGAACCCGGCGCCGACCTGATTGGCGATGTAGCCGCCGACGAAGCCGGCAACCAATCCCGGACGGTCCGCGATGCCGAAGGCGATATAGCCGCCCAGCACAGGCACCAGGAACGAGAACGCGGCCACACCGATATCCAGCACCATCTTGAGGAACGGTGCGTTGGTGAAGTCAGGACCCGTGGGGGTCATCGGCACGAATGCGATCGCGGTGGCGATCATGATGCCGCCCGCGGCCACGAATGGTATCGCGTACGAGACGCCGGCGAGCAGATAGCGTTTGACCTGTTCTGCTGGACTTGGCATGGAACCACCTTTCATCATTGTGTACGTCGTCTTACTTCGCGCGGGAGCCCTTCGTGAACACCGCGCTCTTCATCCTGCTCGTTTTGCCGTCGCGCCCGATCGTGACGGCCTGCACTGTGGTGCTTGCCGTGATCGTGAACGGTGTCGTGTATTCCGGTGATGAGGCATCGGGTGCACTGCCGTCCACCGTGTAGTGCACGGTGCCCGACGGTCCGACCCTGCGGATGCGGACCTCCTGGCTGCCGGCGAATGCGCCACCCGCGGGCTCGATGACCGGCGGGAAGACGATCGCCGCCATCCTCCCCCGCTCCTCGCGGTCGGCCTCGCTCCACTCCTTCATGGTCTCGGGATCGTCCAGCTCCGGCGACGCGAACAATGCTTCCCAATCGAAGTTCTCGTCCAGAGGCGTCATCGCCTTCTCCGGATCGAAGATGTCCGTGTCCACAGGCAGCGCTACGTACGGCGTGGGGTCCGGCGAGTCCATGAAGCAGTCCGCCATGTCGGCGACAGAGGCATCATACTGATTAAGGTACGGAACTCCAAGGACATTCCACATGGTCTTCATCAGACTTCCGAAGCTCGTGTGGACGTGGCTGACGTGGCCCTTTTTCGCATAGGGCGAGATGACCATCGCGATGCTCCGGTGCGCATCCACGTGGTCCACACCCCCCTGCGGGTCATCTTCGGTGACCAGGATCGCCATGTTCTTCCAGTACGGGGTATGCGACAGGAAATCCACCAGCCGCCCCAACGCCAGGTCGTTGTCCATCATGTAGCTTTCCACCATCGGGTACCCGGCCCCGGGCCTCACCCCGGCACCGTGGTCGTTGGGGAGATACACCGTAAGCACCTGCGGCATCGTCTTCCCTTCGCCCACCCACCGGTCCTTGAACTCCCTGATGAACATGTCCATCCGGAACTGGTCCGGGATCGCCATGTTCCACGTCGGGAACAGGTCGGAGGAACGGGTGTGCAGCGGCGCCGGAATGGGATAGTTCACGGTGTACCGCTCGCCGGTATGCTTGAACGCCATGTCCTCGATCGTGTTCACCTGGTCCAGGCCGAACCCGAAATTGAAGAAGTCGACCTTGTTCCGCTCGAAGTGGTCCCAGAGCGTCCCCGCTTCGTTGAGGTCCTCGGGATACACCGCACCGGAGGAACCGGTCATCGCCAGCACGCCGGGGGCTGTGGACACCGGTTTCGGGTTCCTTCCGCCGCCGTATGCGGAGGCAACATTCACCTCGACCCACTCATTGGGATAAGTGCCGGAGAGCCACCGGTGACCGTCCGCCGACACATCCGAATCACAATAGAAGTTGTCGCACACCGCGAACTGCGCCGCCAGTTTGTGATGGTTCGGCATCACGGCGATGTCGTGGAGCACGGGTCCGTTCGGAAGTTGCAGCGTCCGCCCATTGCCATACCGCGCAAGGGATGAGTCGCCGCGGCCGTTCTGAAGCTGTCCGAAGATCTCATCGTACGTGCGGTTCTCTTTCACCACGTATACGACATGTTTGATCGGCGACTCCTTCGCACCTGGGAACATCGGGATCGGGTTCGCGCGCCGCCAGCGCAGCTCCGGCGCATCAGGAGAGACGAACCGGAAGTTGTTCTCCACGACCGTGCGGCTTTCCGCCGCCAGTTCCGTATCCGAGGGGATATCCATCACCGACACGGTGCCGTTCATGCGGCTGCCGATGTACGTCCCGCGCGGGTCCTTATCCGCATCGCCTCCGCCGTTCGGCCCGCTGCCGTATCCTTTCGCATTCGCGACGATGAGCTTCTTCCCATCGGCGCTCACTTTCAGCTTGGAGGGGAACCACCCCGCCGGGAGGTGGCCGATGACGCTGAGCGTGGCCACATCGATGACACCCACCGCGTTGATGCCCGCCTCCGCCACATACAGCCGTTTGCCATCGGGCGCAAGTGCGAGTCCGAACGGGATCAACCCGCGGTACTTCGCCATCTTCGGCTCCGGCACGAGTCGGATGTTCGTGACGACGCTGTCCGACCGCACATCGATCACCGAGATGCAGTCGTTGTTCCCGTTGCTGGCGAAGATGTAGCGGTCCGTCGCCACCACGGAGTTCGGACTTGCACCGCCCAGCGCGGGGATGCCTTCGACGACCTCGCCGACAAGGAACCCGGTCTTCACCTTCGACATCACCTTCAGTGCATGCTCATCGCGGATGTCCACGCTCCACACGGAGAAGGATTCGGGCACGTTCGGGTCGCCGAGCCCCGGAACGTTGATGCTGTCGTTCACGATCCCTTCACGCATCTCCCGCGAACCATAGGCGAACGGCGGCTTCGCAAGCGATGTGCGGTGCGGATCCTTCGGATCGAAACTCTTGATGCGCTCGTACACGAACACGCCGACGTTCGCAACATAGGCCATCGTGCCACCGGGTGAAAGCGTGATGCCGAAGGGATAACGCCCGACCGGAACGTTCGCCACGACCGCATGCGCCGCGGGATCGATGACGAGCATCCGGAAATTCATCTGGTCCACGGCGTAGAGTCGGGTGCCGTCGGCGCTCATCACCATGTCGCCGATATAGCTATCGTCGTAGGCGATGCCATGCACGGGAACATCGCACAGGATCTCGCCG
Organism: Ignavibacteriota bacterium; assembly: GCA_016707525.1. Taxonomy (NCBI): domain Bacteria; kingdom Pseudomonadati; phylum Ignavibacteriota; species Ignavibacteriota bacterium. The sequence continues at coordinate 134,445 of JADJHP010000010.1, read as the reverse complement.
GTGCGCTTCCCCGTGATGCAATCGATGATGTACACCTTCCCTTCCTGTCCGCCCGCCACGTACAACGTCCGGTTGTCCGGCGCGATGGCGAGCCCCATGTACACGGAAGCGAGGATGCCTGCATCGGTGCGGTGCCCTTCCGGCACCTGTTGCACCTGCGGCTCTTCGCCGGTCACGTTCCTGATGATCGTCACGGAGAACGGTCCGGTGCCCGAGTTGGCGGTCACCGCGATGGAGCCATCGGGGCTGAGCACGAGTCCGTACGGATGGGGTGCTGTGCCGATCTGCGTACCGCGCGGCGTGATGAAGCGGCCGTTCGGGATGACCGTCGCGCCGTCGCGTTTGATGTGCGTGTATTCGTTCCCGGCAGGTGCGGTGCTGACCCACTCACGGTCGGAGGTGGCAGTGCATGACCACAGGACGAGCGCCATCGCGCCGGCGAAGCCGATCGCTGCATATGTTCTCATGATGCACCTACCCGTGCGTGGTGAACGGTCGCTGAAGCGGATCCTCGCTTCGCAGCGTTGGCGATGCCCACATCCGACAGATCTTGCCTTCACTTTGTTCGGCAAGATCAGTCGGAGCGGCAATAGTTGATGCACAAGCCAAACTATTACATCAGGGTCCACCACCGCGAGGGCGGAGTCCTCCCGCGGTGGCATACTCATGTACGCAAGCGACGCAGCACGCACCGCGTCAGTGCGTTAGCACTTCAGTCCGTCGGAGCGCTACTCAGCGCGCAGTCCGGCGTGCATACTTCAGCGCTTAGTCCGTCGGCGCGCTCATACTTCAGCGCGTCAGTCCGTCAGTGCGTGAGCATCGACGTCGGTATGATCTGACGATCCATACCCGGCCCGCTGATCCACACTTCCAGGATATCCTCCGACCCGCGGTCGAAATGCGATACCGCGATCGGGTACGTTCCTGCCCGCAGGGCCACGGCACCCGATGCTTCATGCGCCGAGTGCAACCCATCGTTGTCCACGATCTCCAGCGAACCCAGGGAGAGCTTCGCGCCGTCATCCGCGTTTACCGAGAACGTATAGATGCCATCCGCCTTCACCGTGATGTAGCCCGAATACCGCGCCCCCCATTTGTCCTGAATGTGCTGCAATGGATATTCGAATCGCGGCACGACGGTCCAACGGATCGGCGTCATCGATGCAAAGTCCGGCACCTGTGACCACGTTCCCTCAAAGTAGTCGCACCGGAGCCCCTGCGAGCCGGGCTTGTTCCCGGTCACGGGCAGGTACTCCGCCTTCACGAACGTGCCCGACGAAACCTCGCCGATGCGGCCGTTCTTTCCGAACACTGCGGCCTTCACCTTCGCGCTCTGCTTGATGCGCACGGGATACGTGTACGCGGGCGAGCTGAGCTGCGGATCGGTCCCGTCCAGCGTGTAGCGGATCGTACCGGCACCGCTGGACGATGCCAGTGTGAACGTGATCACGTCGGTGAACGCAGTGCTCCCCGCCGGCGTCCCGATGATCACCACGGGCGCGGTCTCGGCGATCGGGGTGGCGGTCCGCGTTGCCTCCAGCGCATTGGCCGCAACGCTCACCGCGAACACACGCACGCGCGGATCGGATGGCAGCGTGAGCGTGGTGGTGCCGGGCTTCACCGGCAATGTGATGCAGTACATCGTGCTGAAGACGTACGCAAGGTTCCGGTCCGTGGACCGGTCATGGGTGTGGGTGGCAATGAACGCCGCCTGCTGCGGCTTCGTGAATGCCGGCGTGAAGAACGGACTCTCGAGCGGTGCCCCGTTGATGCGGCCGAGGGCCAGAGCTTTGCCGTTCAGCAGAGGACTGTCCCACTGTCCGCTCGGACCGATGAACCGCGGGATCACGACCGTATGCGACTCCGTGCCGGTCTTCACCGTCACCTGCGCATCCTCCGTGGCCGCCGCAAGGAGATACACATGATCGAACGTGCCTTTCGGCAGACGCACGGTGTTCCCCTTCGCAGAGAGGAAATTCTGTGCGCCAGGGGCTGAAGAACCGAGCGTGAACTCCACGCCGCTGATGTTCAACGTGGCAGGGACGAGTTCACCGGGGAACGTATGACCCGCGCCGTCCAGATCGCCGTCGGCACGGTTCCCATCCAGACTCATCCCATCGCCGTCGAATGCCAGGGGGACAGACTGTGAGGAGGGCGTTGCGGCCGCTGTCCGTGGAGCGGCGAGGCGCACCGCAAAGGTCTTCGGTGCATACGCACCGATCGTGCCGATCTTCAGGACCGCATCGTCGAACCTCGCGGGGCCGACAGGCTCTTCGGATGCATTCCATTCCGCCGCGGCGGTGAGTGCCGAGGCGAACGTGATCGCAACACCGTTCACCGGCTGCCCGGTCAGATTGCGGAGGCGCACGACGATGTCGTCGCTGTTCTCCGCACGCTTCACCGCGGTCACCATCACGGCATCGGTGTTGCTCGAAAGCATGGAAAATGCCGCACCGAGGGTGCCGGGATGCCCGGCGGTCTGGTACGCCATGAGCGGCTGGTTGAGGCGCGCGGCCTGCCACGCGACCTTCCCGTCCTGCCAGGTCCCTTTGTGGCCGTACACCGCATATGTCACGCGGTGCGTGCCGAGGTCGAGCGCTGCCTGGTCGCTGTAGCCCGGTCCCGTTTCCGGCGTGTGCACGAGCGTCAGCCGCAGTGTGCTGTTGTCCGGCTTGTCCCATCCGTACCGGCTGTCGTTCATGATCGCGACGCCGTACGAGCCATCCTTCGCATCCACAACTGCCCACTGCTGGGCAGGCACTTCATACAGTTTGTCGGTGTTGTTGCCGCGTTCGATCACGCCCATGCCGAGGTCGTACACGGCCTTCTCGTTCTGCACGGCAAGCGGGAACGTCGCCTTGAGCAGCGTCTTCCTGGTGTTCCAGTGGATGGTGGTGTGGAACACCACGCGCTCACCAGCGCTTCCTGCCGCAAGGCGCACATGCTGCACGAACGTGGATCCGTCCATCGTCCGCGTGATCTCGAGTCCGGCCACGACCGGGCCGTTTTCCACGATCTTCACCACTGCCGGTCCGCCGACCGACGCGCGCGGCGGCACCGCCACCGTGTTGGGCATGATCTCCCACGCCGGCCACTTCACGGACTTGTTGGCGAAAAGGTCGAGGCGCTGGGGGCCGCCGAGCATCTCGCGATTCTCTTTCTTGTCATAGATGCTTGCCACGTTCCCCGCGTCGTCGATGCGGATGCGGTAGTGGTCGTTCTCCATGGAGTTCTTGGTGACGCTCAGTCCGGTCTGCGCAACGGCCGGCTTTGCAGCGGACTGCAGCGCATACACGCGCATGCCGACCGGCGGGACGGTCGCCAGGAACGCAACCCGGACGTTCCGGCCATCCACGCTCAGGATCTGCGAAGGCACTTGTTGGCCATCGGCATCAACGACCTTCACCGCCTGAGGAGCACGCTCCGGGAACGTGAACGTCCCTTCGACCATGTCCTCGCGCTGCTGCGAGAGCGGGTTATACACGACGACCGGGATCCCCGCCACGTTCGTCTTCAGTCCGGCCGCCAGCGATCCGACCGCGGAGGTCGTGACCGCGGTGAAGTCCTTGATCGAGAGCAGCTCATCGTTCCACGAGAACGTATACGCTTCGGGGATGCTCGTGCCGGTGAGGTCGTCGTGGAACTGATGCCAGAGGAACCTCTTCCAGTTCGTGGTAAGGCGCGCGGACGGATACGGCAGTCCGCCTGCCCATGCTGCCGCCACCGATGCCCGTTCCGCCGCATCGCCGAGGAGCTCGTTCCGCCGGTTCCAGACCTTCATGGCCGCCTGCGATGTATAGCAGCCCGTGCCGTGCGTGGACATCACCAGCTCTCCTTTATAATGAGGGAGCTTCGCGGCGATCTCCGGTGTGACCTCGCGCGCGACGGAATCCGCGGGAGCGCTGAGGACCCGGATCGGTCCTTTCCCGTTCATCCCCTTCATCAGCCAGTCCACCGACAGCGAATCCGGCGCGCCGCCGATGTCCCCCGTGCCGAAGTACTTGTACCCGCGGTAGAACCCGGAACGGTTCCCGAGGGAGTCGATCGCCTTCAGCCACTGCTGGCTGGTGCTCAGGTCCTCGCGGATCTGTGCGCCATAGTCGCCGGGGTTCACCGTTGCAACGATCTGCGATCCATCCACGCCCTCCCACATCCCGATGTCGAAGGGGACGCCGACGAACGATCCCCAGGTGAGCTTCTGCGTGCTGAACGCCGAGAGGCCCGCATGACGCTCGATGGTGGGCAACGCATACCCGAACCCGAAGCAATCCGGGAGGTAGATGTCCACACTCGACTTCCCGAATTCCTTCTTGAAATAGCCGTTCCCGTACAGCACGTGGCGGAAGATCGACTCGGGCGAGGGGATGTTCACGTCGCCCGCATCGTAGCTGCTGCCGGTCACGTTCCACTGTCCCGATGCCACATACCCGCGCATACGTTCGTAGTCCGCCGGGTAGTACTCCTTCATCAGCTCATACCGGAACGCACCTTCGAAGCTGAACCGGTAGGCGGGATACCGTTCGAACAGCCTGAAGTTATCGTGGAGCGTACTCTTGATGTACTCGTCGATGGTCGTCTGGATCGTCCACCGCCACTGCGTATCGAGATGCGCCGTACCGACGACATGCAGTGTGCGGTCGGGTGCCGCCGGCTGCGACTGCACGGCGGGCTGCGCGGTGCCTTGTGCTTGCACCGGCACGACCATGGAGAGGGAAAGAATGGAAACCGCACAGAGGGCGACAAGAAGAGAGTGACGCTGTTTCATGGGGATGTTCCTGTACTGATGTTGGGTACTGCGTCCCGCGTTGCGGGATGATGATGCAGCATGCGGCCGGTCAGCGCCGGTAATCGTCCGCATACCGCGTGATGTCCTCCTGCTGCCAGTTGCCGAAGGCAACCTCGAGGACACGGACACTCTTCTCCCCCGTGCACGACAGCCGGTGCTTCTCGTTCGCACGGATCCAGATCTCGTCCCCGGCCCGGCACGCGCGTTCTTCTTCACCCACCTGCACCACGGCACCGTCGTCGATCACGATCCACAGTTCTCCGCGGCCGCTGTGCGACTGCAGACTGAGCCTCTGCCCCGGCAGGACGGTCATCAGGCTGACCGTGCATTCCTTGTTGTGCGCATACTGCCGGAACGACCCCCAGGGCCGTTCCACATACGACGGTTCCGGTTTCTCCGCCGGGATGGGCTTGGTGACGTAGTTGGTCATGCCTTCTTCTCTCTCGGGAGCATCACGGGTTTCCCTTGCCGTTCCACGACCACGCACGAGAAATTCTTCAGCGCGATCGTGGAATAGTCGTGCCCCGCCTTCGCGGGATAGATGCCGATGTAGGTCAGAGGTACCGTGCCGGTGTTCATCGTGCGGTGCGCGGTGCGGCCGGGAACATACACCACCTTCCCCGCGCCAAGCGGTACCATGCGGCTGTTCCCGCCATCCTCATCTTCGAGGAGCATCATCCCCTCTCCTGCCAGACCGCAGTAGACTTCCGCCGCGTCCCGCCACGAATGCAGATGCCCCTTGGTCATGTAGTACTCGTCGCCGATCTTCCCGGGCATGATCATCCCGACGCCATAGTGGAGGTCGCCTTCGCCCGCACCCGGCTCCACACCGGAGACCGTATAGATGAGCGGGTTGCCGGCGGCCGCGGCACGTTCGAACGCCGCACTGTCCGCGAAGCATCCGCGCAGATCGTGCAAATGCCGCTGCGTCAGCGGCGCGCCGTCGATCACCCCTGTGGCCGGATCGAACTCCGCCAGGATCTTCTCAATGTCCTTCATCGCCGGTCCGGACGTATGCTTTGATGGTGCCACAGGTCTTCCCTATGGAAGGCCCGTGGGGGCGGATGGTATACACGCCGACAGAGGCCGGGATGATGAAGGTTTCGGCGTAATGCACAACGAAGGGCTCGAAGGCATGCGCCGGGCTTTCCACGATCGCTTCCTCGCCTTCAATGAGGTTGAGCACGTTCACGCCGCCCTTCGTATCGTGCGGCGCCATGCCCGAGAACCAGTGACGGCGGGTCTCGATGAACTCGCGCTCATGCAGCCCCGTACGCTCCTCCCGCCACCCGTGTCCGCTGCCCAGCACCTGCGTCACGTTCACAAGGTTCTTCTTCACCCACGCCGTGGTGCGGTCCCACTGGATGTTCGCCACACCATGGTTCAGGTGCACCGGCCGCGGCTTGCCGTCGAGTCCCAACCGCGCCCAATCCCACATCTTGAACGTGAAGATGTAGGGCGTTGCGCTGATCTCCAGCACCATCGAGTTGGCACCGGAGCAATGGACGGTGCCCGCAGGAATGAGGAAGTGATCATGCTTCTTCGCAGGCCAGCGGTTCGCATACTTCTCAGCATCGAAGATGAAACCGCCTTCCTGCGCCTTTCTCAGGTCGGCCACCATCGCTTCCTTATCCACGCCCTCTTTCAAACCAAGATAGACCGTGGCATCGGGACCGGTATCCAGCATGTAGTAGCTTTCGTCCTGCGTGTAGTGCATCCCGAACTGCTGCTGGATGTATTCGGTGAGGGGGTGCACCTGGAACGACAGGTTGCCGCCGTCCATGGTGTCCAGGAAGTCGAAGCGGATGGGGAACTCGTCGCCGAAGCGGCCGTGCACGGCATCGCCGAGCAGTTTCCGCGGCTGGTCGAACACGAGGTCGATGGACGGCAGTTCGATCACCGCGTCGCCGATCCCGAGCAGGAGGCTGTTCTCTTCCGGCACGCAATCGAAGCACCATCCGAAGTTCTTCACGCTGCGGTCGAGGTCGCAGACTTCCTTCATCCACTGTCCGCCCCAGGGGGCGGGATCGAAGAGCGGCACGACCCGGAACGGACGCGTGGCGGCATGCCGCAATCCGCGCCGCACGGCCTCGCCGTCGGCGAGTTTGGGTTCATCCGCACTATGCGTGTCGAGCACGTAATCCCATTGCGCCATCAGCGGGCGCTTCCAGCGGTCGCTTACCCGCCAGTCCACGAAGAACGCGCGTTTATACTGCACACCGGTGGATGCGGTCGCATTGGACACGCCGAGATTGGACGCCGCGTTACGGCGGTAGCGGAGTTGCGCCTCCCACCGCGCGAGATCGGCATACACGAACACATCGCCATTTGCGATGAGCCGGGCTCCGCAGCCAACGATGAGCACGAGCCCCTCGCGCACGGCCGCGACCTTCTCCTTCATGGTCTGCACAGCAGCAGGGTCGAAGAACTGCGGGAGTGTGAGGTTCGTCAGATAACCGAAGACAGGATCATTCCCGCCGAGGAACGGCGCCACCAGCCGGTCGATCGCATCCGGAGGCAGCATGGCCGTGCGCACATCGAGCGTGAGCGCGGGCGCGAGGCGTGAACTCAATTCGCGGATCACCGCATCTTCATCGACGCCGGTGTAGCACTCCACCACGAGGATGCGTTTGGGAGATGCAACCCTGCCCAGGGCAGCGGAGAGCTGTTGCGCAACAGCGTTCCAGCCGGTCCAACTGAGGCCATCGCTCGAGGGAACATCGACACAGGGGAATTTGTCGTAACCGGTCGTTCGCATACGTGCCATCATTGTGGGAACTGATCCTGAAGAAGCCACTCACCCGCCACCAGCGCCGCCGTATCGCCCAGCGCTGTCGGAACGATCGTCACCTTCCCCCACGGCGTGTTCGCGTGCCGTTCGACGTACGAACGCACCGCCGGGAGGATCACATCCGCGCTTGCCATGATGCCGCCGCCGATCACGAACAGTTCGGGGTCATACACATGGACAAGGCTCACGACGAGGGAGGACCACACCTGCAGGCTGTGTTCGCGTACGGCGAGGGCACAGGCATCGCCCGCGGCCGCGTTGCGGAACACCGCCGCAAAATCCAGCAACTCTTCCCGCGCCAGGGCGCTGCCGGGGAATGCCGGATGCGCACGGGCGACATCCGCGAGCACTTTGGTGGAAGCTTCAGACTCCGCGCAGCCGATGTTGCCGCAGGGGCAGGGCGTGCCGCCGTACTTCACCGTGATATGTCCGCCGAGGATCCCCGCCTGACCGTGCACGCCGCGCACGAGGCGCCCTTCCATCACGGCAGAGACACCGAGTCCGGTGCCGAGCGTGATCATCACCATATTGTCGCATCCGCGTCCGGCGCCGACGCGCCATTCGCCGATACAGGCCATGCGTGCATCGTTCTCGATGGCAAGCGGCTTGTCGAATTCTTCCCGCGCCCATGCGCGCAGGTCGAGCGTCGGCATGTCGCGGAAGCGGCCGTACTCCGCGAGGATCCGGCCGGTCTTCACATCCACGATGCTGGGCACGGACATGCTGATGCCGCGGCACGACGCCAGCGGCAGGTCGTTCATCCGGCAGATCCCGCGCAGCGCCGCGGCGAGGTCCGGCAGGCGCACGGCGAGCGGACCTTCCGAGCGCGACGGGATGCTGTCGTGCGCGAGCACCTTCCCGTTGTCCACGATGCCGAATTTGATGCGGGTCGCGCCCGCGTCACAGACCAGGACGGCCATGCATCAACCCTTCAGCCACGAGTGTTCGATCTCTTCCAGCGTGCGGCCTTTGGTCTCCGGCACCTTGAAGATCGTGAAGACCAGCCCCGCGAGTGCGCAGAGGCCATAGATATAGAACGTGTTCGCCGGGCCGATGCCTTCGATGAGCATCGGGAAGGTCTGCGACACGACATAGTCCGCGCCCCACAGGAACAGCACCGCGATGCCCATCGCCTGTCCGCGCAAACGCGTGGGGAAGATCTCGGAGATGATCACCCACGTCACCGCGCCGGTGGATGCGGCGAAGCCGATGAGGAAGACGATGATGGCGGCGAGGAGGACGTACGGGTTCCCCTGCATATGATAGAGTGTGCCGACGAGGGCGAGGGCGACCACCTGCACGCTGACGCCGATGATCAGCAGGGTCTTGCGGCCGATCTTATCGATGAGCGCGATGGCGCCGAACGTGGCGAGCAGGTTCACGAGTCCGAGTATCACGGTGCTCAGGAATGCCTGGTCGGCCCCTGCGCCCGCGGTCTTGAAGAGTTCCGGTCCGTAGTACATGATGGCGTTGATGCCGCCGAACTGGCTGAAGATCGCGAGGAGGATGCCGATCATCATCGCGGTGCCGAAGCCGCCGCGGAAGAGTTCCGAGACCTTGCCGGATTCTTCGCCGAGTGCCTGTTCGATCTGGTCGAGTTCGCGTGCGGCGGCCTCTTTGCCGCTGATGCGTGCGAGGGTCACCTCCGCTTCGGCGCGGCGGCCGCGCTTCATGAGCCAGCGCGGACTTTCCGGGAGCGGGATCAGCAGGAGTCCGAAGATGACCGAAGGGAGGACGAGCACGGCGAGCATCCATCGCCATCCGTAGGCGGTGTTCCAGGATTCCGTCATGCCGTTCAGGATCACATCGGGCTGGGTGGTGCCGTACTGCTGGATGAGCATGTTCACGAAGAACGAAACGAGGATGCCGACGACGATGGCGAGTTGATAGAGCGAGACGAGGCGTCCGCGGCTCTTCTCCGGCGAGATCTCCGCGATGTAGAGCGGCGAGAGCACGGAGACGGCGCCGATCGCGAGTCCGCCGAGGAGCCGGCTCCAGGTATAGAGCGTCAGATCGGCGGCGAGTCCGGAGCCGATGCCCGACAGGGCGAAGATAGCGGCGCAGACGAAAAGCATGGGCTTGCGTCCGAACCGGTCGCCGAGGGGTCCGCCGACGGCGGCGCCGACCATGCAGCCGATGAGGAGGCTGGAGGCGGCCCAGCCGGTCATGTCGGCCGCCAGGTGGAAATGATCCTTCAGGAACCCGATGGCACCCGAAATAACGGCAGTGTCGTAGCCGAAGAGGAGTCCGCCGAGTGCGCCGCTGCCGGCGATCAGTGCGAGGTAAGCCGCTGAGCCGCGGTCGGCTGTGTCGTGGTGCATGGGTCTGGTTCCGGAGTTGGAAATGAGGACAGTTACGGAATATCCCCCAAATTCCCTCAAAATGCAAACTTCCGGAGCGAAAGAACGATAAGAAAAGCAGGAACCGGAACGCGAAGAGGATATTCGTAGCGATCCCGCGCCGGCATGCTACTGATCGATCCCTTCATGCAGGACGAGGATCTCTCGTATCAGTCACAGACCTTATACAGCCTGATGTTCCTGAACGTGCATGATGACATGCGGAGGTCAACGGCCTCACCATCCGGGGTGAAGAACAATCCCGGCAGATGCTCTGTAAGGCGGAAATCCTGGACGTCCCCTTGAAAATGCAGCCATCCGTTCCTGACCAGAACATTATAGAATCTCTCTCCTGCCCCGAATCGTTTCCGTATAGGAGCCGACCTGACCATTCATCGTTGCCCGGGCCCTGTGGCTCATTGCCGGGACTACCCAGGCACCATACTGTTGGGGCGGTGCATGCACCTGTCGTCGCGCAGCTTGCAGGGGCGCAGTATGCTGCACACTACACCGACAGTCAGGTCCTCTGTTGCTTCGTGGACAGTATGTAGAGTCCCAGGAGCGCAGTGTACACCACCAACAGAAAAACCGGGATGACCTCCAGTGAATACCAACGGGCCAGGACGCGCATGAGTCCGGGAATGACGGCCATCCCCAGGCCCGTCGCTGCCGTCTGCATCCCGATCGCATTGGCCGCGTGTTTATCTCCGACCCGTTTCCTTGTCCCCGACATCATCGCCGGGAAGATGGGTGCAATGGAAAGGCCGATGATCGCCACCGCCACCACGTTGGCCATCTCGGAGGGGTTCCAGATAAGCAGCCCCGTTCCCAGCAGCGCTCCGATCAGCCCGCCGAAGACGAGCGTGTTGACGCCCACCCGGCTTGCGACCACTCCCGCCGTTATCCTTCCCATGGTGAACGTGAACCAGTAACTTCCGGCGAAGAATCCCGCCGTCGTTGTGTCCACTCCACGGGATTCGGTGAGCAGGCTGTACGTCCAGGTGCCAAGCCCGCCTTCTGCTCCCACATACAGAAAGAACAGCGCCATGCTCAGCCACGCCTGCGGTTTGCGCATCGTGCTGCCGAGCGGGGTCTTGTAATCGGTGAGTTTCTTTTCCGGCCCGCTGTTCGCGTACACGCTGTGCCGGTCCCAGATGGACAGGGTAATCATGAAGCAGGCCGCCAGCCCGAGTTGAGAAAGTCCCACCACCTGGTAACCGAACCGCCAGGTGCTCAGGGCCGTCAACCCGAAGGTCATGATGATCGGGCCCAGGGTTGTCCCGACGCCCCAGCTGGCATGGAGCCACTGCATCATCCCTTCGCCAAAGTGCGTGGCGACATACGTATTGAGCCCTGCATCGGATCGCACCCGCTCCCAGGCCTGCGAACGCTCCGAGGGCGATCATCATCCACCACTGCGGGACCAGCGTATAACCGACGAGTGCCAGCCCGGTGAGGAAACAACTTGCGGCAAGTACGCGGCCGACACCCATTCGTGCAAGCAGGAATCCGCTGAGGAAGCTCGAGGTCATGTACCCGGCAACACTGGCGATCAGAAGCATGCCGATCGCATCCAGAGGAACGGCAAAGCCGGTCCGGATCGATGGCCAGCCGACGCCGAGCAAGCCGTCGGGCAGGCCGAGCGCCACAAAGGCGATGAAGGCCAGTACGATGAGGCCGAGTTGAGGGTGGCGTCTTGCGTGGGTCAGGATACTCATGTGGTGGGCTGGAGGCCTGCGCAGAGTTCACGCGCAGAAAGCACCCTGGCAAAAAGGCCGTTGAGCGCGGCGAGGTATGCGGCGTGGACGCCCGCCGCCTCAACGTGCACACCGTTGAACGACAGGGCTTTCGTCGCACAGGCGTCGTGTGCGAGAGAGCACGAGAAGCCGAGATCAGACGCCGCGCGCGTGGTGGTATCGACGCACATGTGCGTCATCATCCCGGCGATCATGAGTTCTTTGACCTCCCGATCGCGAAGCAGTTCAAGAAGCGGTGTGTTCCGGAAGCTGTTGGGAAAGTTCTTCTGAACGATCATCTCTCCGGCTGCGGGACGAACGGACTCATGGATCGCCACGCCTGGCGTATCGGGGAGGAAGAACTTCGCCCCCGGTCGGACCGACACGTGTTGGATGTGAACGATGGGATACACTCGTTGGCGAAAAGCAGCGAGCAGTGTCGCTGCCTGTGCGGCAGCGGCTTCAGCGCCAACGACCTCCATCGCCCCACCGGGGAAATAGTCGTTTTGAATGTCGATGAGGAGAAGTGCGATAGCCATTGAGACCCGTGTCACAATATTTGTATCGTTGCGATCACCATCATGCCGTCTTCGATGTGTTCGCTCTTCCGGACGTCGGCCTTCTTACGCTCAAATACATCAAGCACATAGGCCGGATATCCCTTCTCCCCATGTTCTTCGTGTCGTTTGCCACTATCCGCATTGATTGATCTCCACGGTAACATGAACGATCTCTTCGTGAATGCTCAGAGCCGTCCTGACACGCTCAGGCGTAAGTGCGGCATCATGCGTAACAATGACCAATGCCGCAGCATAGGCACCCTTGCCAACCCGCCACACATGCAGATCGGCCAACCTGGTGCCGCTTTCTGACGAACCCGTGTCGATCACCTCACGGATCTCTTCCACCACGCCATGATCCATTTCCCGATCCAGCAACACCTTGCCGGTGTCGACGATCAGGCCGCGTGCCCACACGAGGATGAGCCCCGCACCGACGATGCCCATCACAGGATCAAGCCACGCCCAGCCCAACAGCCAACCACTGGCGATCGCGCCAATGGCCAGGACCGATGTCGCGGCATCCGCGATCACATGAAGATATGCCGACTTCAGATTGAGATCATGGTGCACGTGATCATGACCCCCATGATGGTGCTCGTGCTGATGGTGGGGGCCACCGAGGATGTATGCACACAGGAGATTCACCGCCAGGCCAAGAGCTGCAACGAGCATCGCCTCCTGGTAGTGAATGGGCTTCGGAGAGAAGCCGTTCAATGGAACCGGAAACCATGATGGCGGCTACCACGACCAGAAGAATGGCACTCGTATACCCCGCCAGTATCTCGATCTTCCATGTACCGAAGGCAAATCGCGGATCATGAGCGTAGCGCCGCGCGGCAACGTACGCGAACGCACTCAACCCGAGGGCCAGGGCGTGCGAGCTCATATGCCAGCCATCGGCCAGCAATGCCATGGAGTTGTACCACCAGCCCCCCACGATCTCGATCACCATCATGAGGAGCGTTATCCACATCACCGCCTTGGCACCGCGCTCCGCCAGGGGATCTCCGGTATCGAACACATGACCGTGTTGCCACCTGGAGAGATCATGCGTATGCACTTGGCAGGAACTCCTCTCCGGACCGGACACCTTGATTCATTTCGACTTGCCTTCCCTGTTTCCTCTCCCGGCTGCGCGCTCTTCAAGGCTGCCAGTGAGAGAGAATCGTTGACCGGCGTTCGTCTTCACATGGAATGTACGTCCGCCGTAGCACACCTTCAATGGGCTGCCCGCGAGAGAGACGATCTCACACGATGTGAGCTTCCCCTCGTTCCATCTGATGTCCACTTCAAAGCCCCCACGCGCCCGCAGCCCTTTCACCTCGCCCTCCGTCCAACCGCCCGGAAGGGCCGGCAATACCTGCAGGACGAATCCCTTTCCTTCCCTGGTATGACTCTGCAACAACATTTCGGCGATGCCCGCTGTGCCTCCAAAATTGCCATCGATCTGGAATGGCGGATGCGCACAGAACATGTTGTCGTAGGTCCCACCTTCGCTGGAATAGTCGAAGCCATAGTTCTTCACCGGCCGGAGGAGGCCCTTCAACAACCGGTACGCCCGGTCGCCGTCCCTGAGCCGCGCCCAGAAATTGACCTTCCATGCGAGCGACCAACCGGTGCCTATGTCGGTCCTACGCTCCAGGGTCTGTCTCGCGGCGGACGCAAGTTCGGGGGTTGTTTCCGGGTCGATCTCGTTTCCCGGATAGAGCATATAGAGGTGCGATACATGCCGGTGTGTCGGCTCGGTTTCCTTGAATTCCTCCGGCCACTCCATGAGCCGGCCATCCGAACCGATCCGCGGCCGGGCGAGCTGTTCACGTGCGCTCTTGATCTCCGCAAGCAATGGGTTCGATTCGTTGAGGGCCGCAGCCGCGGCGAGCACGTTGGTAAAGAGTTCGTGGATGATCTCCTGATCGTGCGATGGCCCCATGCTGACAGAAGCCCTTGTTCCGTCGGGCGCGATGAACGCATTCTCCGGGGAGGACGACGGGCCGGAGACCAATGCGCCCGTACGGGGATCCTTGACCAGCCAATCGAGATAGAAGCGGGCCGCACCGGTCATGACGGGGTACACCCTCCGCAAATACTCCCTGTCCATGGTGAAGGCGTAATGGTCCCACAGATGTTCACAAAGCCATCCTGCTGCTGCCACGTGCATTCCCCAGCCGGGATGCTCGCCGGGCGAGGTATATCCCCAGACATTCGTGATCGGATGGACGACCCATCCTTGCGCATGATACTGGACCGCAGCAGTTCGTTCTCCGGGGCGCACAAGCGACTCGATCAGGGAGATGAACGGACCGTAGCAGTCCTGCAGATTCGTGACATCAGCCGGCCAGTAGTTCATCTGCACGTTGATGTTGGTGTGGTAGTCGCCGTTCCACGGGGTCTGGATCCCGTCGGCCCAGATCCCCTGCAGATTCGCCGGCAACGAACCCTCGCGCGACGACGAGATGAGGAGATGCCGCCCGAACTGAAAATAGAGTTCCACCAGGTGTGGGTCATCCGGATGCGTTGCCTGATTCGCCAGCCTGATGTCGGTCGGCACGGTGTCAACATCCGCGCACTTCAGATCCAGATGAACCCGCCCCGCGAGTGCAGCGTAGTCTTGTATATGCCGTTCGAGCAGCGTCTGATATGTTCGGGATGCTGCACGCATCACATGGTTCAGAGACACTCCGACAGGATCGGCTGCGCGAAGTTCCGGTGCATCGGCACGATAGTCGGTTGCTGCGGTCAGGATGAGTGTCGCACCATCCGCCCCCGACACGACAACAGCACTGTCACGATACCGCACGGTGCCACCATCGGGGATCACCTTCAGGTGGGCGGCGTAGCGCATTCCTTCGCCGCCCTTTCCATCCTTCATGCTGCCGGTCATGACGAGCGCATCACCAGATCTGCGGGTCGCAAAGCGTTCCGGGCGCTGCAACGCCGCCGAAAAGGACACGGCTCCTTTTCGGTCTGCTGTCAGATGCATCACCAGTGCCCGGTCAGGATAACTGGCGAAGATCTCGCGCGTGAAGGTTACTCCTTTCTGTCGGTAGGACACCGTGACGACACCCCGATGCAGATCGAGTTCACGGCAATACTCCTCGAAAGCGTTGGTCTTTCCGAAGTCGATCCAGAGGTCGCCGAGGGTTTGATAGCTGCCGTAAGGAAGCTCCGCGCCCAGCGCGGCTCCGGACCCGGGGCCCTTGCACACCTGGGTCCTGAGCGTCAGGTCCGTTGCTTCACGGTACTTTCCCTGGAAGAGCAGCTGTCGGATGCTGTCGAGAGCGGGATACGCATTGGGATTGTCGCTCTGCTGCGGACTGCCGGACCAGAGGCTCTTCTCATTCAGCTGGATCCGTTCCCGGTTCACATCGCCAAAGACCATGGCACCGAGGAAGCCGTTACCGACAGGAAGGGCCTTGAGCCATTCCGGGTTGTTCTGCCCGTGGCCGGTGTCGGCAGGCATTGCCGTTGCCGGGTGACTGTACCACAATCGCAACGGATGCGTCGATGCAGGCGTACCACCGGGGCAACTGGACCCGAGGATGACAAGAAGCAGGATTGACCGTTGAAGAGTTCTCATTCTTACCCCACCTTGAATCCACTGAATGAAGCGATCACAATGACCACGAAGAGGGCGAATCCCGTGAGCACGCCCAGCGAGAAGCTAAGCCAGGGATTGGTCTCCGCCGCTGTCACCTGTTCGATCGATGCGAGAAGTACAAGGGAGAGGATCAACACCATCAGCATATATCTCAAGGCTCGTCTCATAGGGCCTTCCGTTCACGCCGGCGGATTACGCGACCACAGGATGCCTACGTGATGTCCACGAATTCTGCTCTTCAGGCGAGCGGACCCACTAGTGAAACATGTTCACATACTCAACGACTCTCATAAACTGTTCGTGAGGGAGGACAACCAGCACCGACGGATGCCGGCGCGCTGTGATCTCATAGAGGACGAATTCTTGAAAATACCCCGCGTCTATGATATCGCTGATGTGTTGGAACTTCTCCTTGTTGGGAAGCAGCATCACGATCGCCTCCTTCTCTTCCGGCCACACGATCGCCAGGGTCTCCCGGGGACGATCGAGCATCGATGCGGCATAACCGGGTTCGTATGCCCACACAGCCTTGACCATGGCATATCCCATCCATTCCAGGGAGGTCTGGATGCTGACCGTCTTGCCCTCTTTGGAGATCGTGTATTCAGGCGTGAACGCCCACTCCTTCCAGGGATGTTCGGCCATCTTCCGATGGTGCCGGATCGCCTTCTGAAGATTGGCGTGATTCACGTTCAGTACGTGCGCTATAGTGGCCTCTCTCGAAGCCGACTCCACGTCACCCATCCTGGCATAGGTATCAGCCAGAAACCAATGCGCATAGAAGTCGACAAAGTTGAGCTCGATGGAGCGCTCTAAGTTCGCCTTTGCACTGTCGAATTCCTGCATGCAGAAGTAGGCATCGCCGATCAGCGTCACGGCGTGCAGGTAGTCCGGCTGAACCTCAAGAAGACGCCTGTAGTGTACGATCGCCTCCGTGAACTTGCCGCCGCGGAAGGCTTCTTCCGCCCGGTCGAACACGGATCGGGCCTGTTCGGAGATCGAGAACATCACGAGAGAGAGGCCTTGCCCCGTCTTTTGCAGATACATTTGGTTTGACAGCACCATCGGGGAATCCGCGGGAGCAGCTATGAAGTCCGGACCGATCTCATACATCAGGTCGGAATCTTCCATGATCTTCATGATCTCCGCGGGTGAATGGAGGCGCACCTCTTTGGCCTCCTGGCTGAACGCGACCGCGGGCCACAATGCACAGAGAAGGACCACGACCTGAGATCGGATACCCGGGGACAGAACAGTGATAGCTCGGTTCATTGAATTGTCTTTCCATATGGACCCCCGCGTCCCGGACACGGAGTTTCTTTCACGGCGAAATGCATCCCGAGACTGTCCGCCACCATCACCCCACCCGGAATCCGCTGAAAGATACCAGGAGCACAACGGCGAACAACACGATCCCGCTCAGCACACCGAAGCCAAAGAAGAGCCAGGGGTTGGTTTCAGCGACGGTCACCTTTTCGATCGACGCAAAGGGAACGGCGCCGGCAAACTTTTCGCTCGACTTGTTGTCTCCCCGATCCCGCCTGCCGGTCCCGATCAGCACTTTCGAGCCGGTCGAATCGAGTCCGACCGAGTACTCCCCGCCGCTGAACCAGTAGCGGGACCCGTCCTTTGTCTGAACATGGATCTTCTCTCCATGCGATCCGGACAGACAATCCAGGTCACGGACCGCTTCCTGGAAACACCCGGGAAGCGAGACACCAAGGAACACCATGGTCACGATGAGCAACAATGATCGATGCATTGGATCCTCACGGACGACGATAAAGCATTGTGCCGACGCTGGCACCCTTCATGAAACACGAATGCCTCCCATCCATGATATTGGACAAGAGGCATATCACAACCCTTTGTTCCCCTGATAGTACGATACAAAGATACTACCGGGCCACGGGATTGTCAATGCGCGCGGACGGGCGGTGCATGCACCGCCCGCAACGGCATGTCCGGATGGAACCAGAACAATTGGATTGGACATATTCGGTGAGATACGGGGTGTAGGGGCGGTGCATGCACCGCCCGCAACGGCGTGTCCGGATGGAAGCAGAACAATTGGATCGGATATATCCGGTGAGATACGGGGTGTAGGGGCGGTGCATGCACCGCCCCTGCGGTCAGAAGGAGGAGATCTACAACGCGAACCCGATCATGGTGCGGATGAGGAAGCCATTCCCGGTGGTTGCCGGGAGTTCACGCAGCGCACTGCTCACACGGCTGCTTGTCGTGGCCCGGATGATCGCACCTCCACCGAGCGTAACATGCAAGGGTGTGCCTTCAATGGCAAGACTCGCGGTGGGTCCGACGAAAAGACGCGCCCCCCCTTCAGCCTCCTCATCGTCCCAGAAACCCTCGAGGTCCTGTCCGACCGCTTCGATACCGATGCGGAGCGATCGCGAGATGTCGTAGGATGCACCCATGGTGAACATGATATCCACGGCGTCCCTGTCGGAGGACAACGGTTTCTCCAACAGAACATTGCCATAGGCCATGATCGAGCTGAACCGCCGGCCGATCGATGCGCGGCCGAGCAGGACGTTCGTGCCACTGTACTCGTGCCTCAGACCCGCACCGGCGCGGAGATCGACGACATGGGCATCCGCTTTCAGCACACGCGCCAGGAGCTCCACATGCTGTGAAGAACGGCTGGTTGCTTCATGCATCGCCAGCCCGAAGTGGCCGAGCAACGTCCAGTCGGCCGTGATGTTTGCCTGCACCCCGATGCTTTGCTCCCAGGCATCACCACCCAGCGGTTCGAATGTCTGCTTCCCGTAGGCCGCCGCGTACTGCAGGAAGACACCGGGTTGTTCCGCCGAAGAGGGCGTGAAGGTGAAAAGGAACGGACGGTCCTGCGCGCGCAGCACGCCGGCCGCCATGAAAAGAAGGGCTGCCAGAAGAAGGCGGTTCTTCATATCCATAAGTGACTCCAACGGAACGTGAATTGGGAGAGTACGGTGGGTCCGAACGGGGATCCCTTGCTTGCTCCAATATACAAGGGAGACATGACTGAAACACATCCACAATGTTACTTTTTTGTCACGGAATCCTGAGGGAGGGCCGCGCGTTCAGGAATCGGTCCAGCTCCCCCCGTACGATCCGCGCACCCAGGATCCGTGTATCGGATCCCTGGTACGGAAAATACAGATCCCCTTCCCAGAAGTACGCGCCGCAGATGAAGACGACGTTGTTCACGCCGAGATCCTCGTCGCCAATCGTCTCCTGCGGCGTCTCCGGGCGCATCAACGGCTCAGCACGCAACACCACCGGGTCCGCCGCGTCCAGATCCACCAGCGCAATGCCAAGATCATACTCCCGCTTTCCCTTGGCATCCCTGTTCCCGATGTGATACAGAACAAGGTGGCTCCCATTGGCAAGCAGCAACGGCGGCGCTCCACCACCCGTCCAGACCTCCTTGAACGCCGGATCCGGCAACCACGGCAGCAGAACACCCCTGCTCTTCCATTCCCCGAACAGGTGCGTGCTCTCCGCCCAGTGCACCATCATCGCGTCCTTCCCCTCCATCGGACGGTGCAGCATCCGCCACGGCTTGTCGGGCATCGGCTCGAACAACATGCCGTTCTTGTTGTCGATCGTGTTGAAGTCGCCCCGCAGCACGCCGTGCTTTGTCCAGTGCACCAGATCGGTCGACGTTGCAAGGATGATCCGTACGCGGTTCGCGCCAGCTCCCGACGCATACCCGGTGTACACCATCATGTACTGGTTGCCCACCCGCGTGATGCGCGGGTCCTCGACGCCCAGGTCCTCATACGGCTCCTCCGGGCACATGATCGGTTCGGGCAGGCGAACGAGCAGACGGAGATCCGGTGTGAACAGCGCCAGGCCGAGCGTGGACCGTGTGTGATCCTTCTCAGCGGTCTTCGCCCCCTGCGCGCGGTACACCAGGGCTACCACCGCCCGTTCTTTCTGCACGATGGCTTTCGTTGCAGCATCCACGGGCAGCGCCTCTGCCAACTTCCCGATCCGCCCGGGTGTGTCCACAAGGATGCACGCCGTGTTGAAGACGACCTTGTTCTCCCATGGATGTCCGTCGTTCTTTTCCAGAACCGGGCGGCCGGCATGCAGCCGCTCGACGCGTGGTGCGGGTACTGTCATGTATTCCCCCATGGATGTGCTGATGGTCCCAACGGTATGCTCGCGTCCTACTGAAAAGGATTGGCGCAGTCCGCCTCTTCCAGGGCGCGCCAGAGTTCGGCCGTCTTGATGCGCGCGGCGAGCAGATACGTGTCCGCCCCGCCATAGATGATGTACAGGTCTCCCTTGTACTCGTACGAACCGCACGCAAAGAGAACGTTCTGCACTTGCAGCGACGATTCGGAGCGAAGCTCTTCCGGTGTCTCGGGCACCATGAAGTGTTCGATGCGCCCCCGCACGACGGAGCCCGGGTCCTGCTCGGACTTTGTCAGGTCGAGCAGCCCGGCGTCCAGATCGTATTCCATCGAGCCGTCAGCTCTGCTGTTCCCTGTATGGTAGATCACCATGAAGCGCCCGCCACCCAGCGAAACAGGCACCGACCCCGCACCGATCCACGATTCCGTGAATTGCGGATTCGGGAATGAACGCATGATCTGCCCGAGGTCCTTCCAGATCCCTTCGGGTGTATCGCACACCGCGAGATGCATCGCATAGTCCCTGTGCGCCAACCCGTCCCACCACGGACGGTGCAGGAACCAGTACTTCCCGTTGAATTTCTCCGGGAAGAGCACGCCATCCTTGTTCCGATTGGCGTTCACATCCCCTTTCATCGGCCCCAACTTCTCCCAGTGCAGCAGGTCCTTCGACCGCGCCGAACAGAGCTGCGTGAAATAGACGGTCGCCGGATCTTTCTTCAAACCGCAATAGATCATATAGAAGGTGTCGCCGATCCGCGTGATGCGCGGATCCTCAACCCCCAGCACATCGTCTCCGTCATCCATCGGATCGGGAAACATCACCGGTTCCTTGTACCGGTAGAGTTCACGGAATTCCGGCGTGAAGATCGCCAGGCCGATGAAACTGCGAACGAAGGGAACGCCGGGATCCTGTTCCGGCCGGGCACGGTAGTGAACTGCCACGACACCGTCGGCGAGCGCCGGGTCGTTGAGACGGAACATCGGAAGAAGCGTCTGGATGATCCGGTCATTGACCGTGGACCGATCCAGATAGACGGCGGCGGCGTTGAACGTCACCCCCGTTTCCCACCAGTTGACCGTCGGCGACACGACCGGCTTGCCGTTGTTGCAGCGTTCAACTGTCATGGGAATTGTTTTCATGGAGACACCTTGTGATCACCAGCTATGAATTGAGAGCGCGGGCCTTGATGGCCCGGCGCACAGCAGCCAGCGGCAACGCCGAGGTGAATTCCACCTCGCGCGTCTCCCCGGCATCCATCGTGAACCAGTTGTCCTGAAACTCCGCCTCGCCGCGGGACATGCTCAGCGCCACCGCCACGGCGGCGGCATTCGCCCGGATCCGCGCGCGGTAACGCCCGCGGGCAACGACGTGCACCGAACACTGGAGCCGCACACGCGCCAACGCAAGATGCTTTACCTCGACAAGAAAATGCCTGTTGGCGGCGATGGGCCGCCTCCCGACCACGATCTCCGCGGTCAGGGTCACGGTCGCCGGATCGGCCTTCATGAGGACGGACGCGGGGATCTGATACAGGACCTGCGAGGAATCGGGCGGCAACGCAACGGGTACGGACTGGCGCCACAGCGTCGCCCCCTTGAGCGTCCGGAGCTTCACCACAAGCCGTCCGTCGACCGCCCCATCACCGTCGTGCGTCCCCCACACAGAGATCATACCATCGTGTTCAGCGAAGGACACGAGGGTCTCTGCATAGAAACGTTTCGCATAGAAGTAGCCCGCCTTGGGACGAAGGTCGCTGTCGATCACCGCCCAGCTCGTGACCGGCCAGCAATCGTTGAGCTGCCAGAACAGCGAACCCGCGGTGCGATACTTCCTCCTGCGCCAGTGCTCCACGCCGCAGCGGAGCGCTTCCGCCTGCAACAGTTGTCCGGTGTGGAAGTACGACTCCCAGTCCGCCGGCACGGGGAAGTGCGCGGCCATGAACCGGTACATGCGCTCCGGCCCTTCCACCTGTTTGTTGTGATGCTCCATCACCGCCGACTGCGGTGTGCGGTCCGCCGGATCCATGACCCGCTCCATCGTGCGGCGGTCCGGCGGCGCCTGGAAACCGAACTCCGCCATGAACCGTGCATTGACCTTCCGGTAGGCCGTGTAGTCCTTCCAGAAGCTCCACACATCCCATTCGTGGTGGTTGCCGTTCCCCTCGTCGTTCGGGAACCCGTCGCCGAACGGCGTGCTGCGCCAGTACGGACGGGTCCCGTCCAGCGCCTGCACGACCTGCGGGAGGAGGTCGCGGAAGATCGTGGCACCGCGCATCTTGTCCGGCACGCTGCCGGGATGATTGGTGCAGTACCCCCATTCGCATTCGTTGTTGCCGCACCAGAGGACGATGGAAGGGTGATTGCGGAGCCGCAGCACCACCTCTTCCGCTTCGTGCTTCACTTCCTGCAGGTACGATGGATACTCCGGATATTCGGCGCAGGCGAACATGAAATCCTGCCAGACCATCAGGCCGAGCCGGTCGCACGTCTCGTAGAAGATCTCTTTCTCATAGATCCCGCCGCCCCAGATGCGGATCATGTTCATCGATGCATCCTTCGCCATCGTCAGCAGGCGCTCGTAACGCGAATCCGGAATGCGGGGGACGAAGGTATCCGCCGGGATCCAGTCCGCCCCCTTGCAGAAGACCTTCCGCCCGTTGATCTCGATGATGAACGACCGCCCTTCCTCATCCTGCTCCTGCACGAGACGCACGGTCCGTACGCCGAAGACCACGCGCACCGTGTCCAGCACCGTGTCGCCGGTACGCAACGTGAACTCCGCTGTGTACAACGGCTGCTCGCCGAGACCGTTCGGCCACCAGAGCTCCGGGAACGGCAGCATGCAACTGAGCAGCACGCCATTGCCTTCCACCGGCGACTGCGTCCTGACTTCCTCGCCCTGCCCGGTGATGCGGACCTCGAGCTGCCCCCTCTGCCCCTCCATACCCTCCAACCCCGTGCTCAACACCAGCTTCGCACCTTCCAAGGCAAGTTCGTCCACGCGTACCGCCGGGTGGCGCAGGCGCGGACCCGACCAGGCCTCGATACGGAGGGGTAACCAGATACCGGAGGTCGTCAGCTTCGGACCCCAATCCCAGCCGTACGAGTACTGGGGTTTGCGCGTATAGACCCGTTCCGTGACAAGCGGGACCTCGAGCTTGCCGTGGGTCTGTTCGAGGGCGCGGGCCGTGACCTCCGGAGAGTCAAAGGCGATCTCGATCTCATTCTTGCCGGCGACCAATGCGCCACGCACATCGAACCGGTGGCCGATGTACATATTGGAAGACGTGCCAACCCGCGTTCCGTTGATGCTGACGCTGGCGAAGGTGTCCAGCCCATCAGCGACGAGAACAATGTTGCGCTCCTGAAGCAGATCCTCCGGCACGCGGAAGGTGGTGCGATAGATCCACCGCGCCATATCCACCCACTGCACATCCAGTTCCTGCTTCCGGTGGAACGGATCAGGGATCTTCCCGGCCGCCATGAGGTCCGTGTGCACCGTCCCGGGTACCACAGCGGGCATCCATCGTGTTACATTGCGAACGCTCCCCGGTACCACGCCTTCAGTGTCATCACAGCGGAATTGCCATGCGCCAGTCAGATCGATGGACTTCATTGGAGCTGTCTCCTGTTTTCTGTTTCTATTGCTGTTTCTGGTTCTGGTTCTAGTTCTGCTTCTGCCGTTGGATCTGATTCTGCTTCGCCGTTGGTTCTGATTCTGATTGTCATTCTGATTCTGGGCGGGTTCTGGTTCTGCTACTGATACTACTATTAATACTGATTCTGTTACTGTTACTATTACTGTTTCTCATTCTGCTTATGCCTCTGGAGCTCGTACGCTCTCATGAGCATTGACCGCTTCAACCCTGCTCATCGGAGGAGCAACATCCGAACGCTTTCCACATGATCCCCTGCCGTGAAGCGGCAGAGATACACGCCGCTTGCGGCCAGGCGTGCATCGAACGTCACCGCATACCGGCCGGGAGCATACATACCGTGCGCGAGCCGGGCCACCTCCCTGCCGAGGATATCATACACCACCACACGCACATCCTGCATGCGCGCCTGTCCGGCCTCACCGCCTGCACTCTCCTTCCCCACAGTGAACCCGATCACGGTGGAAGGATTGAAAGGATTCGGATAGGCTCCGGTGAGGCCTGTACGCAGTGGCAGGTCGCCGCCGGGCGATTCATGGACGCCCGTGGACACCCCGTACCGGTCTCGTATCTGCGCCGGCATCATGGCAAAATTGAAAATGGCGATGTCGTCGATGACACCCGCGAAGTTGTAATTGGCGTCCGTCGGCAGCATCTGCCCCACCATCAGATCGATGGCCGGTGTCAGCATCCGCCCCGTCAACGGGATACACTTCCAGATCGGTGCCGTTGAACACGCCGGCGACGTGATAGTATGTCCCGGAGGCGGCCACGGTACGCGAATCCACATCCTTCACGCCAACGCTCGTCTTGACGGTCCACCGTATCCTCCGCTCCGGCGTGAGCGAGATCTTCCATCGGTTCTGCCAGCTTCCGTGAGAGATCAGGAACATCTCTTTGTTGGCGGCGATCCCGGGTTTCATCCAGAAGCTCACCGTGATGGCGGAGTCGCAGTTCAGGACCGCGCTCTCCGTCACACGCAACGCACTGCTCGCCCCGTTGTACCCGCATGCATGCCCCGCCGTTCCGTCGCGGTCGGCAACGAATGTGATGTCTGTGCCATGCACCTGGCCGTTGGAACCGCTCACATCCGCCAGTGTCCCGTTGCACGGGATGTTCAGGATGCAACTCCCTGAGCCGGTCTTCGAGAGGTCGCGCACCGGTACCAGCACGCTCTCCGCATCGGCGCCGCCCACGCTATTCTTCACCGAGCACACAATATACACATTCTCCGCGGTTTGTGGAGCGGTCCACACGGCGGTCGATCCGGCACCGGTGATCGATCCCGCACTCGCGCGCCACGCGTAGCTCAGGAGTGCACCGGAGTCCTCGGACGCCTGGCAGGTGACCGTTGCCTGCGCACCGAGGTCGACTTTGCCAGGTACCGCAACGATCGACCGTATCACCGGCACCGACAGCGCTGAATCCACCACGCCGATGTTCACCTGGCCGGTAACACTGTCGCCCTGCGCATCCACGACGGTACAGGCCACAACGTATGTCCCCTTCACCCCGGGGGCCTTCCATGCAACGCTTGCACCGCTGCCGGCAAGATCCCCGGCCGAAGCGGTCCAATGATACGACAGCACATCGCCATCCCTGTCCGTTGCCGTACAGTACAGCGCCGCTGTTCCATTGAGGAAAAGAAGCGATGGCGCTGCACCCATCCCTTTGATGCGCGGGCGGTGGACGCCAGGAATGTTCGCCGAATGAAAATCGACGACGACCCCGTTCACCTTCATCCGCTCTTCATCGTAACTCACCGCACCGCCGGCGGGCGTGATGACCGCAACGATGGCGCCGCGTGCAGGGATCGTGACCGTTGCGGCACCCGTCGCCCCGCGCACCACGAACGCCCTGGCAGCCGCATCATAGACGTCCGCATTGCCAGCACCAACGGCCAACTGCACACCATGCGCGATACTGTCGGGGTTGTACAACAGGTACGACGGATAGGCCGGCGCATGAAAATGATCCGTTGCCAGAAGGTCCAGCTTCAGGATGCCACGCACTTCCGTTGTGTCGATGATCGCTCCGAGAATGCCCGCATGGGAAGAGCTGTACAGCGACAGATTCGTCGGCGCCCATCCACCGGCAATGGCATCACCGGTCGCATACGGCGCCACCGTTCCCGCTCCGCGCTGGCGCAGTGCCTCATACGCTATGACCGACGCCGGATCGTACTGCCGCGACCATGCCCTGCTGTCCTGGTTCGCATCCGGCAGGTAGTCGCCATAGAACAATCGCGATGCATTCGCCGCGTTCAGGGCCCACCTGCCGATCGCCCGCGCAAACCGTGCATCATACCGGACCAGTGGCACCAGCGCCCCGATCTGCTGGAAGGTGTTCATCGCGAACGCATAGTCATTCGAGCCGTTCACCTCGCCGATCAGCCCTGCGCAATCGTAACTGCCCCACCTCCCGACCGTCGCCCCCCAGCTCCGTATCGGAGAGATGTCGAAACACCAGTTCACCATCTTTTCCACATCGAACGCGGTTCCCGCCTCCGCGTTCATACGCGCTGCAAGAGAGGTGCCATAGGCAAGCTGCAATTCATACGCGGGATTCGTCATGTAGGCGTTGAGCTCCTCCATGCAGAGTTCCGCGCCATACCGGTATCGCGCATCACCGGTCACCACCCAGGCATGATACAATATCCATCCGATGGATCCGCCGGCTTCCGGCTCATGCGGCATCGCATTGTTGGGGGTCATGGTCGACAGATGCCACCCCCGGTGCTCGAGCCCGGGGTGCGACCACGGCGCAACGGAGCCACCCATCGCCGTCACCGCCTGCAGCCAGCGCTCCGCCACACGCGTGAACTGATGCGCCTCGTCTCCCGCACCCGGGTACTTGCCCGCGAGTTGGTAGAAGAAGACGTTCGGCATCACATCATACCACCAGTCCGATCCGCTGTTGGATGCCGGAGAATTGAGATACACATCCTCCGCCGGACGGTTGTTGAAATACTCCTGGCTCATCACCACCCAATCGCGGCCGTTCTGGCTCCGCTTGTCGATGCCGTTGAGCACGCCGCTCAGGACGGCGGGAAGGACATTGATCGCCTCGCCGCTCTCCGACCGGTCATCGCCCACGTAGGAGTGGAGGCCGAAGCTGGTCGTACCCGGGTAATTCACCGTGCCGGTGTTCAGGAACACGAGCGGCAGATACTGTCCGGTACGGTCCAGGTCGAAGGCCAGCGAATCGTAACCGCGGGCCACCGACTTCCAATCGCGCATGAGATACGGCGACGGCATGGCGGGCATCTGCTCGATGCGGGGGATGGCGATCTGCTGCGCTCGCGCCGGAGCGAGGCAGAGCGGGACGGCGGCCAGCAGAAGTCCTGCTGCTATGTACCTCGGTCTGAACACGATCCTCATCCCTCTTCTGCCCTCGATGCGCCCACGCCCGTCATTTGTCTCTCCCACCTCGATGTGCCCGCGACGCTCATCCCTCTTCGTCGAACCAGAACCGGCCCTTGCGCAGGTCCACATATACCACAGTCTGCTTGCCGCCCGGATACACAAACACGCCGGTGATCATGTCCGCGGTGGACGTCAGCCGAACCTGCCGGCAGTGCACGTAGGGCATGGCTTGCGGGTATGCCGAGAGTTCCACCATACAATAGAGTGCTTCGATCGTGGATTCCGCCCCCGAATTCAGATTCACCGTACTGCTGTCCCTGATGCCGTCATAGCACCGGCCGGTGAGCGTGTCGTACATGACCTTGCCCGCCGGATTGTTGCCGAAGAACCACGATGCCGCAAGCCCGGCGAGGCGCAGATAGTCCGTATCTCCCGAAGCATCATACATCCGGAGCGACCCGAGCACGATCGGCCGGACGCCATACGCGATCTGATCGAATTCCTTTTTGCCGCCGGGCTCCCGGAGGTCCCATTCCTTGAACATCCCGTTGCAGACGACGCGGGTGAAGAAGCCCCGTGCCGACCGTTGGGCAGAAGCGAGCATGGCTTTGTCGCCGAGGAGGCCCCCCGCCGTTACAAGCCCCACGACCTGAGCGTTCCCCCACAGATGCACGAACGTGCGCCAGGACCGGTGTGCCCCGAACGGGAACGTGGCGACATCACCATCCTGCATGAGCATGAGCCCGTCTCCGATCTTCCTGATCATGCGTTCCACGCGGAGCGAAGGCGCGGCACGCTGGAACTCAAGGAGTCCGAGGAGAAGCTCGGAGGTCGCATCGGCGCCTGATCCATAGAGAAGCCAGCGCGGCATCGTGAAGCCGCCTTCCTGTTCCGTCTGACCATACGTTGCGAGCATGTGCTCGACCTGCGGCAACGACCGCTCCATGGCGGCCCGGAGTTGCGCTGCGAACACGGTGTCGATATCCTTGAAGATGCGGTACCCGGTCCCGCATGCCCACACCCCGCGGGCCGCCCACCACCCGAACGACGAGAAGCTGGTCTTCCCCTCCCGATTGATCGTGAGGTCCTTCAACACAAAGTTGTAGAACCGCCCGTCCCCGGTCTGCATCGCCAGCACGAACCGGAGCAACGGACGTGCACGCTCAAGGCTTTCACGACGCCCATGCAACTCGAAGTCGCGCAGCGCCACCACGGCGGCACGCGCAGCATCATCCACGCACGCGATCCCCTCCGGCCCCGATTCCTTCGCGTCCACCCATGCGTAGTCCGGGTAGTTCGCATAGACGTGCACGATCGCTACGGAGTCGCCGCCGACCACGACGTTCTCCGTGAGGTGGTCCAGGTGCTTGAAATTCACGACCCCCTGGTCCTGAGCGCCATGGCATCCTGCCAGTCCGGTCCATCCGATCACGAGGCCCACCAGCACGTTCTTCATTTCTTCCCTCCGAAGCTGACCTCGACCCGGTCCATGCCGTCCGAACCCGGATACGTGATCTCCACCACGATCGTTCCGGGCGGCGTAGACACGGTACGCCAGGTGGTCCAGGGTTTCCCGTTCAACGTCACACCCTCCGCAAGCCAGGGAGTGATGATCCTCATGGTGGTGACATGTCCCGGATAGGACGATGCGGTGCAGGTGAACGTGCGCCGCTGTGGATCGACGTTCGCGGAATGGAGGACGGCGTTCAGGCTGTCGAGGAACGGATACAGGACCGGCCCCATCGTGATGGCGATCTGCCCGGCATCCGCGGCATCGAGCGGGAGGATGCGGGATGCGATCTGGCGGCCGTCCGCTGTCATCCGCGTGAGCATTGCTCCCTTGCCCGTCCGCACGATATGCTTCTGCCTTCCGAACGCATAGGGGACGGAGATATCGGTGAATCCTGCCGGCATGCTGCCTGCCACTGTGACGTTCCAGATATTGTCCTGGATCCCCGCCAGCCGGTAGGCGGTGCCGATGCAGAACCCCGCGGCCCACATCATGGTCGGCTTGTCCACGGTCCCGCGCTGCGGCGATGCGGGATCCCCGAATCGATACTCGTACAGCGCCGGTTGCCCGTTCGGACTCCGCGTGATGCCGTCCAGCGTCATGGTGCGCCTGTAGAACGCCAGTGCACTGTCCGCCTCACCCACGGCGTGCAGTGCCGCGGCATACCATGCATTGCCCAGATACCAGATCCCTCCGTTCGCATACCAGTACGCTTCCCCGGCCTCGTTCCCCTTCACACTGTAGAGGGCTTTCACGCTGTCGGTATGGAAATCCGCCGGGTCCACCGTTCGCACGCCGACCGCCGGATCCAACAGTCGCTGCCGGACGGTCTCCACGATCCGCCTGCCTGCCACACCCGGCACCGCACCGAACACCGGCGCCAGCAACGGCCCCATGTACACGTGCTGATCGCGGTCCGTCCCGATGGTGTTCAGCAACGTGCCGGCATCCTCATTCCAGAGTTCCCGCATCAGGCCGGTGCGCAGCTCCGCAGCGGCTGATGCGAACCCCGCAAGCCTGCTGAGATCGGAGCGCGTCCGCGCTCCAAGATAGACATACTCTTCCAGAGCCCGGATGGTCAGGATCGTGAGGTACGCGCGACCGCCTTCCGCCTTGCCGAAGTCCCACCAGTCGGGCTCCGTGCCGTGCATGATGCTCCCCTTCCTGCGCAGGAGCGTCTGCTCAAGCGACCCCGTCAGCAACGGCATCATCCACCGGATCTCCTCGGTATCATCGGTGTGGCGCAGATAGGCCGCAGCATCCAGGATGAACCATACATGGTTCCAGTTCCCCGGCTGACAGTACTCGGTCTTGTATCCGTCGTCCTTCCAGTAGCGGGCGTGCGGGATGATCCCGTCCTTTGCATGCCTGCCGATGTACTCCAGGTCGCGCTTCACCCGGGCCGGATCATACGCCACCGCGGAGAGTCCGCTCAGAAGCACATCATGGGTGAAGAAGAAGTTGTACTCTGCCGGGCACGGCATGGGCAGCAGAGCTCCGTCGAGCATGTGATGGTTCGACGCCAGCAATGCCCCGGCGTAGTGCACGCTGCTGTCGGTCCAGGCGTCGCCCGTGCGGAAACCGGCGATGGCCGCTGCCGACTGTTCCACATCACCCGCGTATGCGTCGATGTCATCCAACCAACCGCGTGCGTTCCTGCTCAGCGTGGCGGTCACGGCGTTCGCCGGCGCGCAACTGTAGACAAGGATCACCTGGAGCGAATCGCCGGGCGCCAATCGGGCAACGTACTGGAATGCGGCGACGGGCGTGTTCGCAGTCCCCCGCACAGACGTTACGCCGCTCAAGGCACCGTTGCGATCGATCCAGTTGGACCACCCCGAATCCGCGGCCGCGAGGACCGCGCCATTCGTCGACCAGGAGGCGGGTGAAAGTCCGGCATTCTGCACGATCACGTTGGCCTCTGCAAGCTGCAGGTCATCGTACTCCGCGACCACGGCACGATGTGCGGTGTCATACCGCGTGCGGACAGGGGTGTACCGCGTGTACGTCTGGCAGCTCCGCAGTGCGAGCATGGTATGCGTGTACAGTTCGATGTCGTGTGCGCCCGTCCCCGCATTCCTGACAACGATCCGCATCACGGCCGCGGCCGTCCGCCCCCCGAAGTCGTACTGCACCGCGAACCGGAGATCACCATCCCCGCGATCGAACCGGACGCTGTGCGGCGACTGCACGTAGTTCCAGGGCTCTTTGCCGATCCAGTGCCGCGCACCGCCATCCACACGGATCCCCGCCACGACCGGACGGGATCCCCCCCGCTTCCAATAGTCCGTGCTGAGGTCGATGCTGTTCGCCACGGGGACGTAGAAGCTGATGCGCGATGGGAACGGTCGGCTGTCGTGGTGCTCGATACCGGCCAGAGGCCCTCCGGCTTCCACCTGTCCGTACCGTCCTTCGAACCGGACCGCATACGGGCCTTCCCACGCCAACCCCGGCTGTGCGGAAGCGTCGGTCCCGGCGAAAAGGGCCACCAATAGCCCCATGATGTGGTATCTGTTCATCCCTTGATCCCCGAAGATGCCATGCTCTCGATGAAGTACCTCTGGAAGAAGGCGTACGCCGCGATCACGGGAAGCGCCAGGAGCGTGGCCGCCGCCAGGAGCGAACCGAGATGCGCCTCGCTCTCGCCGCCGATGGTGAAGATGGTGACGATCTGCGGCATGGTCATGAGCGTCCGCTCACGCACCACCAGCATGGGCCAGAGCACCTCGTTCCAGCTTGTCATGAAGGTCAGGATCGCCACGGTGATGATCACCGGGCGCGACAACGGCCAGATGACGCGGAACAGGATGGTGAGGTCGCCCGCACCGTCCAGCCGCGCGGCATCGATGAACCCCTGCGGGATCGCCATGAAGAACTGACGGAACAGAATGATGCTGAACGCACTCATCATGGTGGGCGCGATCATGCCGATGTAGGTGTCGGTCAGCCCCAGCTTCACCATCAGGATATACTGCGGGATGAGCACGAGCTGGAACGGGACCATCATGGTGAACAGGAGCAGCGTGAACACCGCCTTTGATCCGAGGAACCGGAGCCGCGCGAGCGCGTAGCCGACCATGGACCCGAAGAGCACGACCGATGCGGTGGTCGCTCCCGAGACGATGCAGCTGTTCAGGAACGCCCGGCCCAGGGGGATCTTGCCCAACACCATGTCGTACGCGTGCAGGGAGAAATTCGGGGACCAGAGGCCGAAGCCTGTGATCTCCATCTCCGGCTTGAACGAGCCGGCGATCATCCAGAGGAACGGGTACGCGAATACCACGGCCCCGACGGTCAGCACGAGATACCGGAGGGTGGTCTTCATGCCGCCTCTTCCTTCCCGAGGACCCTGCGCTGCACGAGCACAATAAGCAGGATGATCACGGCATACACGAACCCGAGCGTGGCGGCATATCCCATATGATTGAAGTAGAAGCCCTGATTATAAATGTAGAGCATGCCTGACAACGTGCTTTGCATGGGGCCGCCGCCGGTGAGCACGTAGGGCTCGATGAACAGCGAGAACCCGCCGATGGTGGAGAGCACGACGATGACGATCATGGTGGGCTGGAGCATCGGCAGCGTGATGTGCCGGAACTGCCGGAACGGTGATGCGCCATCCACGCTCGCGGCATCGTAGACCTCCGTCGGGATGGTCTGCAGTCCGGCAAGGAACAACACGATGTAAATACCCACATTCTTCCAGGTGGCCATCACCGCAATGGCGGGCATCGCCACGTGCGGATCCACAAGCCACGGCACGCGCCCCAGGCCGATCGCCGTCAACATGCCATTCAGCAGCCCGTTGTCGTAGGCATACAACTGCTGCCAGAGGATCGTGACCACGACGCCCGAGACCACGACGGGAAGGAAGTAGATGGCCCGGAAGAACCCCCGCCCGCGCAACCGGCCGTTGAGCAGCAGCGCAAAACCCAACGCCACGATGACCTGCGCGGGGATATGGAGCAGAAGGAAGACCAGCGTGTTCCACAGCGATGCATAGAACAGCGGGTCCTGGAACAGGCGGCTGAAGTTCTTGAGGCCGATCCACTCCATCGGTGTGACGATGTTCCAGCGATGGAAGACGAGCAGGAGCGAGAAGGCAAGCGGATAGGCCACGAACACGAGGAAGAAGATGGCATACGGCAGGACCATGCCGTAGCCGCTCCGGTCGCCGAACCTGCTCTTCCATGTCTGCCGCGTGCTCACGGTGCTCACTTGTTCCACTCCACGATCATCACGGTCCGCGCACGCAGTTCCCGCACGGCATCCGCCGGCGCAATGGTGGCATACACCGAACATTTCTCATACACCTGCGACAGGGTATCGAAGATCTCCTTCAGGTCGGGTGCCGCATCGATCCCCCGGATGTGCTGGAGCTGCTTGCCGAATTCCGCCATCACCGGATTCCTGCGAAAGTAGTCCGCGAACAACGGATGGGTCACAAGGTCGGTCCGCACGGGGATCTGGTCGCAGAGTTCGAGCAGCAGCAGATCATGTTCGGGCTGCACGAGGTACCGCGCGAACGCCCAGGCTGCCTCCGGATGCTCGCATGTGCTGAACACCGCGATGTTCTTGAAATCACCGTACGTGTACACAGGCCCCGTCATGGCATCCGGCACGGGCAGGGGTGCAACGCCATACTCCATGTCCGGCGCGAACTTCCGCAATGTCGCCACTTCCCACGGGCCGGAGAAGTGCGTTGCCTTCTTCCCCAGGATGAAGGGATCGCCACCCTGGAAGAACGTGCGCGGGAAGATCCCTTCCCGATAACACGACTGGAAGAATGCAAAGACCTCCGCTGCCGCACTGTCGTGCATATGGAAGGCTTCACGCTCGAAGAGCGTCTTCCCGCCGGATGCGGCGATATAGCACGGATAGAAGTCGAAGAGTCTCTGCCACCAGATCGGACGTATGTCCCGCTCGCCCATCCAGACGTCGATCTCACCATCACCATTGATGTCGCGCGTGACATGTCGCCCGGCTTCGAGATACGCACTGTAGGTGCGCGGCACATCGGCGTACCCCGCCTCGCGCAGCAGGCGCTTATTATAGAACATCATCACGGGATTGGATTTCCAGGGAAGCTGGTACACATGCCCGTCCGGGCTCCGGAATGTTTCGAGTAATTCCGCTCCGGCACGGATCTCGGCAAGCGAGTCGAATCCCTCGAACCCGTCCAGCGGCAACAGCCCGCCGGTACGCGTGAACTCATACATCGCACCGGGCTGGATGTTCGAACAGACGTCCGGCGTGGTCCTCCCTGCGATGGCGGCGAGGAGCACTTCCTCCGTGGACTGGCTCACCGGGATGGGCTGCATGCGCACCTGGATGCCCGGATGGGCCGCATTCCATCGCCGCACCAGCGTATCGGCGAGCTGGATCTCCTGCGGATTGGGTGCGGGCCAGTAGGTCAGCTCGATGACCGCCCCCCCTTCCGCCGTACGGCGCTCCTGGTTCCCGCAGCCACCCATCACCAGGAGGGCCGCAAGCGATCCTATCACCACCCGTGTCGTGTTCACTGCCATGTCTGCCAGTACGGATCTATCGACGGGAACGCGGGGCGCGGGAACGTGCCGCCCTTCTTCGCGACCGCAACATCGATGGCGCGCGGATCATCCTGGGCATCCACGGGCACCCGAGCAAGTGCATTGTCATCGACCATGACGGGATACCTGCTCCTGAGTTCGTTCAACCGCCGGAGCACCCGCTCATTGAGGGCGATGCCATACCATTCGCGCAGCACATCTTCGCGCGCATCTTCGAAACGTTGCTGCTTGCCCAACGCGTTCCGGCGGAAGCGCGGATGGGCATCATAGTACACCCGCAGGGTCGAATCTGTCCACGTGATCGTCTTCGCCAGCGAATCCTTCGCCACCTGATAGAGCAGCTTGTCTTCCCACCACCGCTTCTGCGCCACAACGGCCGGACGTTCCTGGAGCCTGCGTGCCATGGCCCGTTCCACCAACAGCTCATCGCGCACCATGCGCCACACCAAATCCTGCAGCGACAGGAAGAACTCCTGCGGACCGGTGATGCGGAGCTTCAGGTTCCGCTCGCGCACATGGTACCACCCGAGGAAACTGCCGATGCTGATGCCTCCTGTACGGAGCGTCACAAGCGTGTCCTCTTCATACCGCCCGATCTCCCTAAAGGCCACACTGTCGCCGGTCGACCGGAAGCGATCCGCCAACCCCCACGCATCAAAGGTGGGATCGTCCACGAGCTGCGACCCCAG
Organism: Ignavibacteriota bacterium; assembly: GCA_016707525.1. Taxonomy (NCBI): domain Bacteria; kingdom Pseudomonadati; phylum Ignavibacteriota; species Ignavibacteriota bacterium. The sequence continues at coordinate 99,718 of JADJHP010000010.1, read as the reverse complement.
ATATGCGCGCAGGATGTCAAAGCTGCGGCGCTGAATGACCGGGCCCGCATCGAGCATGAGTCCCTGGATATACACACCCGACAGGCTGTCGGCTTTGTGCTGCGCGAGTGCACGCCGCGCATCGGACTGTGCTTCCGCCTTTGCTGTGGCCGTGGTGATCGCGGTGGTCCAGACCGAATCGACCTGAACGATATAGTGTCCATCCGGAACGATGATGACGCCCGACGGCACACCGGGGTGCAGGTTCTCCACGATGCGCCCCATCGACGCATTGCGCATCATGAGGTCCATCATGGTCACCACCATGGAACGGTCTTCACGCGGGACGGTCCGGCACTCTTCCGCGAACAAGCGATCGAAATTCCCGCCCCGCTCCAGCCGGCGCGCGAGGGTGTCGATCCCCTTCCGCTCTGCCGCATACAGCCAGCGTACCGTCACTTCCACACTGCGGCGACGGGCGGCAAGGTCCACCTCTTCGCCGCTCACGTGCACGCCGGACAGCACATCCTCCCTGTACAACTCTTCCGTGGCAAGATCGCCCTCCACGGCATCCACGCCGGCCACGACACGCGGATCGTGTGCGTTCCCGTTCGCGCGTTCGCCGAGGGCAAGGATCTTTTCGCTGATCATGTGATCGAGATGGCGCCGCCGTCCATCGGCATGGCGTTTCACGAACGCCGGCCCGAAGACGTAGCTGTCGAAGAATTCCTGTGCGGTGATGGCAATGGGCCCGACACGGGCAACAACGGTGTTCGCGATCAGGGGGTCAAGGGTATGGAGAAGGGGAAGGTCGCGGCTGCCAGCACCCTGCGCAACGGCCAGGCCGTGCACGAGTATGCCCGCGAGGAAAAGCGCGCTCCCGCGCACCACCATGCCTGTCGACGCCTTGCACCTCATCCCGTGTCATCCTCTCCGTTTCAGAACCGTACGCCGAAGGAGATCATGTTCACCCCCCCCAGCCGCCCCATGTCCCGATAGGCATAGTCGAGCTGTACGTCGGTCGTGGATGAGAACAGCAGTGCCGATGTGACGCCGAAGCCGAGCGACAGCCCGCCTTCGGACTCGGGCAGGAACAATGAATGATAGCCGGCACGGAGAAACAGCGCCTCGCTGTAGGCGAGTTCCGTGCCGATGTTCATGCTCTCGTCGTTGTCATTCGGATGGAGCGCATCCACGGCCACGGTCCATCGGTATGCATCCACCGCAACTGGGTCGAAGGACACGCCGATCTGAAAGAGCAGCGGCAATTCCCAGGAATCCATCTCGATCGTGGAAGGGATACGGTCGTTCGATCCCAGAATGGTCTCATCCACGCGCCCGAACTGCCGCGTGTCGCGGCCATCCAGTGTCAACGACGTGCCGAAGTTCGAGAGCGACGCACCGATCACCATGCCGCCGAGCAGGTCGGTCCGGAACAGCGTACCGATGTCCAGTGCGAATGCGCTGGCGGTCTCATGCCAGATGCTCTGCTGGATGTACTTCACGGACGCACCCACCGCGAACCGGTCGCTGAGCTTGCGCGCGTAGGAAAGCCCGACCGCGAGGTCGTTCGCGCTGAAGTACTCTCCGGTCCCTTCGGGCATATCCACGGTGCGGACCTTCATGTCCTCCATGCCGAGCGAAAGGAAGCTCACGCCGACCGTGCCGGCCTCGCCCAGGGGGAGGATCAGCGCCGCGAAATCGAACCGCGTCTCAGCGATCCAGGACATGTGATTGGCAAGCACCTGGTTCTTCTCGAAGCGGGCGGCACCCGCCGGATTCCAATAGAGTGCCGAGGCGTCCGATGCATGGCTGACGAATGCTGTCCCCATGCCGACGGCCGCAGCCCCCGCGGGGATCTCCAGAAAGGCAGCCCCCACGGTCCCGGTCTTTGCCACGTTCCGGGAACCGATCTGCGCGAACCCCTGCAGCGGGAGGGCAAGCGCGAGCACTACGAGCACACTGCGATGCACGTTCATACGTGCTCTCCTTTTACTTGAGGACTGCGAATTTGCCGATCATGGTCCCGATCCCGGGGGCGTCGACGTGGAAGACATACACACCGAAGGCGATGTCCATGCCGTCGCGCGATACAAGGTTCCACGACTCCTGGCCGTCGTCGATCGATGATGCATGCTCGAGGGTCTGCACCAGGCGCCCTGCGATCGTGTAGATGCGGATGGAGCATGTGCGTGGCAGGTGGATGAAGAACACGCGCCGCTCTCCGCGGCCGACCGATGTGGTCGCCGGCTCCCACGAGGCTGCACCTGCGTAGGGGTTCGGGACCACCGCGACCTTTGCGAGATCGGTCTGCGCACGAGCCGCATCATACCCCGGTGGCACCGACTGGAACCCGAAGTACTCGCCGGTCCGGAAGGGCTTCGTGGTCATGATCCGGTACACATCCCCGGCAACGGGCGCCCGCTGCACCGACAGCAGCGTATCCTTCGTGAAGGCGATGGACCAGGTGAACTGTGCCTCACGGAACGATGCCGGACGTTTGCCCGCCGAATCGCCGACGGCAATGAAGAGTGCTTCGCCCGGTTCGAGTTCCGCATTGCTGTTCTCGTCAAAGAACACGATGGAGAGACTGTCCTGGTTCTCGGTGATGTTCTTCACGATCACGTTGGAAGGATTCGGTTCGGAGAACGTGGAGCGCGGCAGCGCCACCACACCCTGCCCCGGCGCGGTGAACCGGATCTCGAAGTCTGCCGGATAGTTCACGCGGCGTATCGCCAGCGCTCCCTGTCCGAACGCCGAGTTGAAACCCGCCTCAACGACGTAGTTGCTGCTCCCCGTCTTCCATCCGGTCTTCACCCGGTCGATGTCCACCGTCTGGTCGTTCTGCAGGGTCAGCGCGAAACCGGCAAGCGCCGGGGTCGTCACGTTCCGTCCGGTCATCCGCTGCGGCCTGATGAGCGTGTCGCCCCGCGTCATGTCCACAAGGTAGTAGTACGGATTGGGTGCGGTGTGGTATGCCGTGGAATCGATGAAGGCGAGCTTGTACATATGTTTCGGACGGAGGGAATCGGGATCCAGGATCCGGGCGGTCACGGTGCCCGTGCCCGGGCCTGTCACCGCCACCATCGGGAGCTGCGCCGCGATGTATCCCGCCGCCGCCGCCCGCGGTATCACCACCGAGGTGTTGATGTCCGTCTTCGCCTGCCCGTTGATGTCGGTCTTGATGATGCTGGTGCACTCCGACGGCGGGATGCCCAGGAATTCTCCCTGGATGGTGGTCGTCGTGAACCCCTGATCGTACGATACCACGGCGTAGTAATAGGTCTGCCCGTTCTGCACCGTCGAATCCACGAACGAGTGCTGCAACCCCGAATCATCACCCAGATAGAAGAGCGCGCCGTTCACATCCACCGGATGGAGGCCGGTGACGCCGTCCACGACATCGAACTGCGCGAGCGGTTTCCGGTAGGTCGCCTTGCCATAGGCGTCGGTGACGGTCTTGGCCTCGAGGAAGTTCGGATCGGTGCTCCTGTAGATCCGGTATCCTTCAAAATTGTACCGCTGATAGAATGCATCGAACGTCTTCTCCGCACGGTCGTCCCAGTACAGCGTCACCCGCCCGTCACCCGGAATGGCCTTCACCGAAGGCTTCTCGGGAGGCTTTGCGAAGCGGTAGCTGGCGTTGTAGATCTGCTGCACGGTGCGCTTGCGGCGGAACAGATCGCTCAGGTCCATGCCGTAGATCATCGCCATGGAGAACCGCTCCGATCCCCCCGTCTCCCCGATCGTCCCCGTCTGCGCGCCATAACTGTTCCGCCCTGCCAGTGGGAAGAGGTAGCTGGAGAAGTGGTTCGCCAGGTTGACACCCACAAGTTCGCCGCCATGCGGCGCCGGCAGCGAGGAGAGCGCCTGCCAGTTCCGTTCGTCATTGTTCAGATCGTAGGTATGCACGGACGAAATAAGAAATCCCGTCAGGCCGAGCTGGTCCGATTCGTCCTTGTCCAGGATCCCGAAATTCGGCTCACCCTGGTCCGGACGGCCATTCGCTTCGGTCCCATCCACATCCGGCCCGAGGTACCCTTCATCGAGCGGACCGATACCGTCCGACCCGGCATCGTCGTTCAATGGCTCTCCGGCATCCCAGCTGGTGTTCTTGTTCACATCCTCGAACGGCCGCCAGTTGCAGTTCTCATCCGCATCCCAGTGCGCCTTCCAGGGGAGGCCGTAGAATGTCCGGAACGCCGCCGTATCATGCGCGACATCCCTGAGGTACGGATCGCTGAACGGATCGGTGATGAACACGCGTGCGATGTTGTCACGCCGCTCATCCGTGAGCCCATCCAGGTCATTGTCCTTCGCATCGTTCGCCAGTCCGGGGCTCTCCAGGAACGCATAGCCGGACATGCCGACGGGACTCCAGTTGCCGGGGTTGCCGCGCGACACGGTGGACCACGCATACGAGATGTTCAGCAGCTTGTTTTAATCGCCCGCGTTGTTGGAGGAGTTGTCGTGTCCGCCGATCCCCCAGTCCACATACTGTGCGAACAATGTGCGCGCATAGTCGGTGGTGGACATGTTGGTGATCTCATAGTGCCAGAAGATCACGTCCTCGGCAAGGACCTGCGACCACTGGAAGCCACGCGCGCGCACCTGCATCCCCAGCCCACCGCGCGTGGTGTCGGCTGCATCCGGATAGAACCGGTATCGCGATGCGTACTCCTGGTCCTCGTTGTCGTCATACACGAAGTACGTTTCCAGGTCCGCATTCTGAATACCCTTCCCGAAATACCCGTTCCAGTACCCATCCCAATCCGACAGCCGGTCGGGCCAGTGTGTCGGCCAGGTCTTCTGGTCGTTGCTCACGGCCGGACTGTTCTGAAAGCGTGCGGCGTATCCCGGCAACGGCCACCAGCCGTACGTCACGCCGGTCGAACGGTCGTAGCGGGTGTACTCATAGTAGTTCGTCTCGAGGGGATGGAACAGGAGCGTCGAGGCCGGGTTCGCAGGGTCCGGGGCCGTGGCTTCGGCCTGGACGATCATGGCGACGCCATCGACATACGTGTGGTTCGTGCCTTTCGGCCACACGCCGCTCCGCACCGGTTCGTTCTGCCAGTCCGCCACCTCGCCGAAGTTATAATAGACGGTCCCCACCAGGTTCCCGTCCATGTATCCCTTCTTCGTCTCATTGTGCGTTCCCTTGTTCTTGTCCACCAGGACCTGCGCCTGTCCGGTACCGGTGAGCATCGCACACAGGGGCACCAGGACCATCAGGCGCCACGCGTTATGCATCGTCCACTGCATATCCAACCTCGTTGCTGTGAGATCCCTCTCGTGAACAGAAGGCTTCAGAAACCTACGGAAGCACCGACAACCACCTGCCGCGGTGCGGAATAGAAATCAGGGCGCGTATAGTATTGCGCGAGGGTGTTGGCACCGCGCGGTGCCTCCTGCGCCCGGGTCAACTCGAGCGTATAGCCGGCACGGCCGGTGTCGCCGAAGACGTTCAGCTCGTTGGCCGTGTCGAACACGTTGTAGACCTTCACAAAGACCGACAGCACAAGCCCGTCGAGCTCGAACTCTTTGGTGCCGTACAGATCCACGCTGAGGATCGCCGGACGGTTGTCGGAGTTCTCCAATCCCGTGCGCTGGTTCACCAGCGACGGCGTGTACGGCAACCCCGAACCGAAGCGGGCAATGACGCTCGCGATGAAGTCCCCCGGCGTCCCCATCGTGAGCGTGGCGTTCAACGAATGCCTGCGGTCCCAGCTTAACGGCACGAAGGCCCGGTTGCTCTCGATGGGCGGACTCGCCTGCGCCTTGTTGTAGTCGTCGCTTGGGTCCGATGCGTCGCCACGGGCGATCTGATAGGTATAGTCGACGTTGGCACCGAACCCATCGGTGAGCCGCTTCTCAAAGGAGACCGTGATGCCGCGGACGGAGCCGTAGTTCCGGTTCACGTACTTCCCGTACTTCTTGAAATCATTCTTGGTGTGGATCTCCAGGCCCAGCAGGTTCCTGATGTCCTTGTAGTAGCCGGTCAACGTCACACCGATGGCCGGAGCGATCTCCTGCTGGAGGCCGATCTCATACATCGTGGTGCGCTGCGGCTCGAGGTCCGCATTCCCGATCGTGTTCCCGACGAACTCGGGATAGTTGCCTGTGAGCGGGATGCGGAAACTGGGATTCTTGTACAGGTACGAGAAGGCCGGGATCTGGAAGAAATGGCCATAGGAAAGATGCACGGCGCCCCGGTCGGTGATCGGATACGAGATGCCGAAGCGCGGGCTGATCTGGAACTTGGCCTTTGCCTTTGCGAAGAGCGGACCGGAGTACGGCGGCTGCATGGTGTCCAGAGACGCGATACTGTCCGCATTCACCAGCGTCATCCCGTCGGGCTCGAAGTAATCGAACCGCAGCCCGGCGTTCACCACCAGGTACTCCAATTCGATCTTGTCCTGGATGTAGGCGGCGAACTGCTTCGGGTGGTTCGTGTACGCATTGAAGTCGAAGCTCCCCACCGGGGGCAGTTGCGGCCGGTAGCCGGTGGTCGCATCGATGCGGATCTGGAAGTCTTCATACTTCAGCGTGTGCAACTGTGCTTCCACTCCCATCTTGAACTGATGCACCGCAGTGAGCTGCGAGGTGAAGTCGAGACGTCCCGTTGCCGTGGTGGTGGTGTGCTTGAAATGCCAGTTGGCCGTCCCCCCGGTCAGGAACGAGTTCCCACCTGCATCCTGCAGCCGCTCGGGGTTCACATAGCGTGCGTCGTACGGGTTCTCAAAGACGTATTGCTTGTAATCGCTGACATAGACCGACCCCGTGGCGTCCAGGAACGACGATCCGCCGAACACATGGGTGTAGCCGCCGCTCACCAGAACGCTTGTCTGGTGCCGCTCGTAATCGCCGTCCGGGTTCAGCCGGAACGCATGGTCGTATTCGCGGTAGGTATTCTGCTGATACAACCCCTGGAGGACGATCCCCTTCCCGCTTCCTACTTGCGCCTGCAGCTTGGCTTGCAGCGTGAGGCGGCGCGAGGAATTCATCGCGACCGCGGTGCCATCGCCGGTGTTCCCGATATGCCATGCGGCGGGATCGTTGGCGGAGAAATTGGAGGAATCGGAGGGATTGAATTGCCGCGTGCCATAGATCGAACCGTGGTCATCCAGAGAACGCCCCGAAGCGAAGAAGCTGAAAAGCTCGGGCAACACCGGAAGAGGACCGCTCAGGCTCGCCTGCACGTTGTACACCGTAGAATAGAGGTCGGGCAGGAACCCGAGGAACTTCTTTGCCGCTCGACCGGTGAACAGGTCCGTCCTGTTGCTCATATATCCACCGATGTAGCCGGAAGCCTCACCGGTATACCGTTCGCCCGCGATCTTTGTCACCTGGTTCACGATACCGGACATGGCCTCGCCATATTCGGCATTGAATGTGCCGCTCAACACCTGCACTTCCGCGATGCTGTTCACTTCGGCCTGCATGGTGTACCCGCCGGAGAACACATCGTTCACCGCCACACCATCGATGAGATACTTCACTTCATTGGATCGACCGCCCCGGAAATGCCCGTCCACCACACCGGCCTGCAGATTCACGACCGATGCCACATCCTCCAGCGGCAGCGCAGCGATCTCGTCGCCGCTCACCGATGAGGTCGTGGAGGTCAGGTCCTTCTGCACGATGGGACGTTCGGCGGTAATGAGCACATCGCCCATCTCCACCGTCTGGGAACCGAGCTGGAACGGGATGCGCGTGGTCTGGTCGACGGTCACCCTCACCGCGTTCACGGTCATGGGGGCATACCCCACGGACGACGCTTTGATGGTGTAGGTGCCGGGAGGGACATTGAGGATATAGTATTCACCTTCAACGTCCGAACTTGCCCCGAGCGTCATGCCGACAACAAGCACATTCACACCGATGAGTGGCTCACCGGTCCGGGCATCCGTGACCTTCCCCGCGATCTTCCCTGTCGTTCCGCCATGGACAGCCGCGGTCCCACACAGGACGGCGATCAGGCAGGTTACTAGGACAGTCCTCATGGTCATGCTCTCCGTGTAAACAGAACAGGGGATGCCCGGACCGGGCATCCCCTGCGTGACCTGCTACTTTACAAGCAGCATCTTCTTGACCACGGCCGTCTGGCCGGCAACAAGGCGATAGAGATACACGCCCGTGCCCACCGTCCGACCGCTGTTGTCGCGGCCATCCCACACGACTTCATAGCGGCCAGCGGCATAGAAGCCATCCGCCAGCCTCCGGATCTCCTGACCCAGCGTGTTGAAGATGGCGATGGATGCCTGTCCATCCGTCGGCAAGCCGAACTGCAGCGTCGTCGACGGGTTGAACGGGTTCGGATAGTTCTCGCCCAGTTCATACGTCTTCGGCATCTGGTCCTTCGCACCTGCCACGCCGGTGAGTGCGCCGATCACCTGGACCGTGATATCGTCCCAGTAGATCGTCCCGGTGAAGCGTGCATAGATATGTGTCCGGACCTCAAGCACTTTGGCGTTTTCCGGCACAACGAGATCCAGCGTATACGGCGTCCAGTCGAAGGACGTCACTGCCGGGAACTGCCATGTGTAGTCGCTTGACTGCATCACATCGTAGCCGTCGTTGTTCCCGCCCTTTGCGAACCAGAGCGGAGTGAGGCCGACCGACCACGTGCCGGGATACAGTGCCGCGGAATCCGGTACAAGGTTGGATGCCTTCAACCACGCGGTGATGCGGATGACGTCGCCGGACTTCACGTTGGTGCCGAGAGCAACACGCTTCAACCCGACGAAGCCGTCGTGTGATGCGCGCGTGAACGGCAGGTCGAACTTCAGCGACTTCATCCCGGTATGTGCGGCCTCGGTGGAGACCACCGTGTTCTCAAAACCATCGGCGAGAACGCCGTCATTGCCACCCACCGGCGGCAGCCAGTAGTACCAGCCTGTCGGGAATTCGAGGTTCGTACCCCAGTTCTGGCCTGCCCATGCGGCACGGCCGTAGAACATGATGTCGTCGAACCACACGGTACCGGTCGCATTCTTACCCGCAACCAGCTTGACGATCGTCCGGTAGGAATCCTTCGGCAGGATCACATCGCCCGGAGCACTCGTGTCTGCCACCCAGCCACCGGTCGATGCTGACGTCTGCGGCACGGGGAGCTTGAACGTACCGATCTTCACGCCCAGCGTGTCGTAGAACTCATGGATGATGAACCACCGCGCATCGTCGTTCGCCGGGGCGGTATTCACGCCTTCCGTGCGGACCCATGCGCCGAGGAAGATGTCCACGTTCTTGTTGTGGATCGGGGCCCAGATGTCGGCCATGTTGTCGGACACGAACGACGAACTGTCGCCTGTGGTGGTCTTCGCGATCTTCAGGGATCGGAGGCCTGACCGATGCTGGTCCGTTGCCCATGAGAGCGTTGCTCCACCAGCATTGCCGACATTCCAGAACGCCGGCATGGTGCCTTCGAAGGTCCCGGGTTCCGCGAGCGCCGGGATGTCCAGCTTCTCGACGGTGAGATCGTCCCAGTAGATGGTACCGGTGAAACGTGCATACACATGCAGGCGGACCTCAAGGGCTTTGGCGTTCGCCGGGACCTCGACATCCAGCGTGTACTGCGACCAGCCGAAGGACGTCACGGCCGGGAACTGCCACGTGTAATCGGCGGACGACAGCACATCGTAGCCGTCATTGTTGCCGGCTTTGGCGAACCAGAGCGGCGTGAAGCCGACCGACCAGGTGCCCGGATACAGCGCTGCGGAATCGGGGACGAGGTTGCTCGCCTTCAGCCATACGGACAGGCGCAGCCTGTCGCCAGGATTGACACCCGAGATCTGCGCGATGTCGCGCGGTGCACCCGGAGCCATCGACGACAACGATGTCGGCGTGGATGCGAACATCACGCGCTTCGCACCGATGAAGCCGTCGTGCGACGCACGGGTGAACGGCAGGTCGAACTTCACGGACTTCATTCCGGTGTGCGCCTGTTCGGTGGAGACCACCGTGTTCTCGAAGCCGCTGTCGAGGACACCGTCGTTGCCGCCCACCGGCGGGAGCCAGTAGTACCAGCCTGTCGGGAATTCGAGGTTCGTGCCCCAGTTCTGTCCGGCCCATGCGCCGCGGCCGTAGAACATGACGTCATCGAACCACACGGTACCGGTGGCATTCTTGCCCGCTACCAATTTCACGATCGTCCGGTAGGAATCCTTCGGCAGGATCACATCGCCGGGAGCGCTCGTGTCGGCCACCCAGCCACCCGTCGATGCGGAGGTCTGCGGCACCGGCAGCTTGAAGGTACCGATCTTCACGCCCAGTGTGTCATAGAACTCGTGGATGATGAACCACCGTGCATCGTCATTTGCCGGGGCGGTGTTCACGCCTTCCGTGCGGACCCATGCGCCGAGGAAGATATCCACATTCTTGTTGTGGATCGGGGCCCAGATGTCAGCCATGTTGTCCGACACGAACGACGCACTGTCGCCGGTCGTGGTCTTCTCGATCTTCAACGAACGGAGGCCCGAACGGTGCTGGTCGGTCGCCCACGACAGCTTCGCGCCACCCACGTTGCCGGTGTTCCAGAATGCCGGCATGGTGCCTTCAAAGCCGCCGACTTCCGTGATCGTCGGGACATCGAGTTTCTCGACGGTGAGATCGTCCCAGTAGATCGTCCCGGTGAAGCGGGCATAGATGTGCATGCGGACCTCGAGCCCCTTCGCGTTCGCGGGGACCTCGACATCGAGCGTATACTGCTTCCAGTCGAAGGCCGTCACGGCGGGGAACTGCCACGTGAAGTCGTTCGAGGAGAGGACATCATAGCCGTCGTTGTTGCCGACCTTCGCGAACCAGAGTGGCGTGAAGCCGACCGACCATGTGCCGGGATACAACGCCGCGGAATCGGGCACAAGATCGCTCGCCTTCAACCATACGGAAAGGCGCACCCTGTCGCCCGGCTTGATCCCTGTGCCGAAGCTGTTGAAGAGCAGGCGCTTCGCACCGATGAAGCCGTCATGTGCAACCCGGTTGAAAGGCAGGACGAACTTCAACGAGGTGAGGCCGCTGTGTGCCGCTTCGGTGGTCAGGACGCTGTTCTCGAAGCCGCTGTCGAGCACGCCGTCGTTGCCGCCCACCGGCGGGAGCCAGTAGTAGTACCCCGAGGGGAATTCGAGGTTCGTGCCCCAGTTCTGCCCGGCCCATGCGCTGCGGCCATAGAACATGATGTCATCGAACCACACCGTACCCGTGGCATTCTTACCGGCAACAAGCTTCACGATCGTCCGGTAGGAATCCTTCGGCAGGATCACATCACCCGGAGCACTCGTGTCAGCCACCCAGCCACCCGTCGATGCGGAGGTCTGCGGCACCGGCAGCTTGAAGGTACCGATCTTCACACCCAGCGTATCGTAGAATTCGTGGATGATGAACCACCGCGCATCGTCGTTCGCAGGGGCGGTGTTGACGCCCTGGGTGCGGACCCATGCGCCGAGGAAGATGTCGACGTTCTTGTTGTGGAACGGGGCCCAGATGTCGGCCATGTTGTCCGACACGAACGAGGCACTGTCGCCGGTCGTGGTCTTTTCGATCTTGAGGGACCGAAGACCTGACCGGTGCTGGTCCGTTGCCCACGTCAACTTTGCACCACCGGCATTGCCGACGTTCCAGAACGACGGCATCGAACCTTCGAAGGTTCCGATCGTGTTCAGGTTGGTCGGCTGGGAGATCACGGCAGTGGAAAGGAATGCGACAGCAAAGCCCAGCCAAAGGAACTTTGGACGCAAGGTCATATATACCTCCATAGGGAAGTGAAGCACTGAAAAGTGAAGAAGGGTGATCCGTTTCCGTACGGAGGGTGCGTGAGAGCAGTCTGTGCGGTTGCGGAGATGAATTACTATCGCGTGATCCGATCCTGCGCGGCAGTGAGATCCTTCACAGGGACCGGGGTACAACTGGAATCACGAACGATAAGCTCCACAGGGAGATGTTTCGTCACGACAACGTTCTCGCCATGGTGGATCATCTCAACGAGGGTATTCACCGCCTGACTGCCAAGCTCTTCCTTGAACACGCGCAGCGTGGTGAGCCGGGGAAGCATGAGGGAACTCATTTCTACATCATCGAAGCCAACGACCGCGACCTCGCCGGGGATGGAGAGCCCATGCTCGCGGATCTGTTGGATACATCCTATGGCCATCGCATCATTGGCGGCGAAGACCGCCGTCGGCCGCGGACGCAGCTGGAGGAGCCGCGCCATGGCATTCGCACCATTCGGGATCCGGGTGTCCGCCTCCCTGGTGTCGATCAGGCGGTCCTGCACCGCGATCCCGTGTTCGGCAAGAGTTTCTTTGTATCCCTGCAGACGGTCGGCGAGACTCGGATGCGTGATGTCGCCGCCGATGAATGCGATGTCTTTGTGTCCGCACGAGAGCAGATGTTCCACCGCAGCCCGCGCACCGGATCTGTTGTCGATGAGTATCGAGGCGTGTCTCTTCTTCCGCACTTCGAAATCGACGAACACGATGGGGATGCCGAATGTTTCCGCTTCGTCGATGAATCTCTGCGACACCTTGCCGGCGATGATGATGCCGTCGACGTTGCGCTCGAGGAGGAAGCGCGGGAGGTCTTTCTTTTCCGAGAAGCGCTGGCTGACGGTGGCGAGGAGGACGTAGAAGTGGTGATCGCGTGCAGCGAACTCTGCGCCCAGGAAGACCCGTGTATAGAACGGTTCTACCTGGGAGAAATGATCTTCGCGGAGGATGAAGCCGATGTTGCCGCTGGTGCGCGATGCGAGTCCGCGCGCCGCGCGTGTTGCGTAATAGCCGAGATCATGCACAACCTTCATGACGCGGGTCCGCGTCTCGTCACTCACGTTCCCGTGCCCGTTCACGACAAGGGAAACCGTCGACACGGAGCATCCCGCTTGACGAGCGACATCCTTGATCGACGGCCTGCTCATGAGCACACCAGTTGGTGACGTAAATGAGGCTGCACGGGAAGAAATCGACTTCATGCTTCATTTGTATCGAAACGTTTTACTAAGAAAGGTGATTTGGACTCAAAGTCAAGCCAAAAGAGCCGAATATGCGATAATTTATCAACAGGGTAATCGAAACGTTAAAGTCATTATTGATATGTTCTGCCGCAAGAACATGGGTCACAATGGGTTGGGGTGAGGACATCGATCAGGCGGGTGTCGACAGGTGAACCACAACGATCCCTGCGATACCCACCCCGGCGAGGCCCCGGTGGAGGACCGTGCCGTTCAAAGGGCGGCAGGAGCTGCAGCCGGTCGCGGATCTTCGAATCGTTCTCTCTGCAGTTGCCGGTACAGGCGCGTCTCATTTCAAGCTGGACGATCAACGCTCGAGAAAGCGCTCACCATCAGAGTAGACGATATGCTGAGCGTACCAAAACGAACGGGCCCCCTTCCGGGGGCCCGTTGCACACACTCCATCGTTGTGTTCTCGTCGCTCCAGTCCAATGATCGTCGACGTCATCTCTCGTATCATTCGACTGAGTCCTTCAATCGTCAAGCAGTACCTCGATCTCGTACCGCTTGACTCCTGAAGGACCAGAACGTATCATGCAATACCCACCGACACCTTGGTATCACCTGATACTATTTCAGAAGGACGATCTTCCTGGTTTCAAGGAAACGCTCTCCCGTGGACGCCGTTGCGTCCAGCCGGTAGAAGTACACACCGCTGGCCGCAGACCGCCGCGCATCAGAAAGGGCGTTCCACTGCACTTCGTGATGCCCCGCGGCAAACGAGCCTTCCGCGAGAACCGCAATACGCTGGCCGAGCAGATTGAAGACCTCCAGACGCACCTTCGAAGCAAAGGGCAACGCAAACCGGATGGTCGTCGACGGATTGAACGGGTTGGGGAATGCATTCGCCAGTTCATACCCCGTCGGCACGCCGCGATCGATCGGCGCAACGTCCGTGAAGGCCAGCGACGTCCGCCACATCATGCCGTTCAGCAACGTCGCCGCATGACCCTTGCCGGTCGCATCTGCGCTTGTCGTGCCGGTACCCTCATCGAGTTTCCAGTACCCGGCAAGTGAAGCATAGTACGGATGGGATGGGGTGACCATCTTGTCCTTCCAGGCCAGGATCGTCAGAGAATCCAGCGCGACACCATTCCAGATGCGCACTTCGTCGATGTACCCGCCGTACGCGCCGGCATCAGGATAATTCTCGGTCCCGTCCTCCGCAAAACAGATCGGATAGAACTGGGTCATCGCATCAGGATTGCGCCCGCGTACGGAACCCACCAGGTTCGCCATCGCGGAGCTCCTGATGAATCTGCCATCCGTGTACGCCTTTGCGACGTCGTTCGTCTGATCCACGGTCACCACAATGTGGTGCCACTTGCCGTCGTTCAGGTTCGAGAGCGAATCGTTGTTCATGTTGATGTCTACACGGTTCCGGTACTCGTCCGCCATGTTGAACTTCCACGTGTAGTTCCGGCCCGCATCGGCCGCGATCACCCAACCCGGGTTTCCACCCGATGTCCACGCCTTGTCGCTGATGATCGCCTGATCGCCCGACCAGAATTGATTCGCCTTGGTCCACACCTCGATGGAGAACGACTTCGTTGAATCAAAGTCGAAGTCCGCGTGCGGAGCAACACGGGCATACTGATTCGTCGCGGTCCCATCTCCGAAAATGGAGAAACCCCCGGGACCGGCCGTGGTATCGGTGGGCGTGACCGGCACCTCGCCGAGTTGCACGATCTCCGTGGAATCCAGGCTGCGGTTCCACACGGTGACACCGGCGACATCGATCGAGCTTCCCGCATAGGTTGCGCTGTCAGCGAACAGCAGGAAGGACTTGATCGACCCGCTCGGCGCAAGCGAATATCTGCCGTTCAAGGCCTGTGGGCCTTTGCGCGACAACGGGGCGCCGTCGAGCCACAGTTCATACTTCTGGTTCAGGTCGGCATTCACGATCAGACGGTGCCATTTCCCGAGCGTGATCGCATCGTCGGAATAGCCGAGCACACCATTGCCGATCAACCCCCCGGTGGACACATAGAGCTCTGCGCCGCCCGCATTGGTGCTGTCGGTCTGGTAGAGCGGATGCGGCTGCGAAAGCGATGTGACGCGGAAATCGATCTTCATCGCGTACAGGTTCGTGCGCGTGGCGCTGACGTCGCCGTTCGCCGGGACGGGAGAGGTGACCGTGTACGAATTCCCCGATGTGATCCGGCGGGCCTTGTCCGCACCCGACGGACCATCAACAGAAGCGTCAGTTCCGACGAGCACAAGGTCCTTACCCGCTGCCGCCTTCAACGGCAGAAGCAAATCATCGAAATCCCACTGTGAGATCGGGGCCTGGGTGCGGACCGCCTGACCATAGCCTCCCCACCCGGACACTTCTGCCTCCGTCAATGGACGGTCATACAGCGCGATGAATGCGACATCCATCTCACCGTCATCACCGTCATCGTCGCCAAGGAAAATGAGCTTGTTCATGCCGTCGATCGATTGCAGCGCAAAACGGTTGTCAAGATTGAAACCACTCGCCGTTCCTACATGGAGCAGTTGCCCGTCGAGGTACGTCCGGAACGAATGCGCGCCGAGATCGGCGGTCACAACGAGACGGTACCACCTGCCCGCCCCCGTCGTATCCAGGGAGTAGCCGGAAGCACCGACACCGACAGTTCCCGCGGGACGCGTGAACAGATCGGCGTCTCCGGTGAACCGCGGACCGGTACGCGTCGGGTTCCCCAGTCCATCCTTGAGGGTATCCGGATAGGTCGAAGGATCGGTCTGGAAGAACGCATGCCATTCCAGCGCCGGGACACGGAAGTCCATGGCGATGGTCCACCGGTTCACCATCGTCGCCGTGTCGGCCCCGTTGGCGTTCATATCAGGTGTGCATTCAAAATAGCTGCCCAGGCCGACCGTGACGGCACCATCGCCCAGGGCCGGACCCGTGATCGCGACGAACTTGTTCACATCACCGGCAGCTGTGATCATATGCTTCAGGAGCAGAGGGTTGCCGGTTTCGGCCTTCCCGAGGTTCCCGACATCATCGAACTTCCAGTACCCCTTCAGCCCGCTGGTCGGCATGACCTGTGCCGACGCGATGGTCGCTCCGATGGCCAGGATGACCAGAGATCGTAGCATTGTTTTCATCATATGCGCTCCTGTTGTATTGTGGATGGTTGAGATCGCGCGATGCATGTGAATGATTCAGAGAACGTGTGCGTCTTATCGAATGACCAGGATCTTGATCGTGGACACGATCGACGGTCCGCGCAGCGTACAGAGATACATGCCGCTGGCAACCGGCGATCCGTTGTCATCACCGAGATCCCAGTGTCTCACGTGCGTCCCCGCCGGCAATGCACCGGACTCCAGCGTGCGCACCTTCTGACCGAGCAATGAATACACGTCCAACCGCACATCCCCCGCCGCCGCCAGATCGAATCGCACTTCCGTCGACGGATTTCCGGGGTTGGGGAAATTCTGATACAACCTCGTCGACGTGGGGATGCCCGTGCCGTCCGCCCCCTCCACCGATGCCGTGCCATCCCACCCGATCGCAAACAACCCCGTTGCCATCGGCCCGGAAATGATGTACTGCGTATTCGTCAGATCGTGATACTGCTCGTCCGTGACATCGGTCCAGGCTGTATCAACGGCCGGACGATGGAGAAGTCGGAGCGCGGCATCCGTCCCGCTCCGCGTCAGTTCGCCATACCGCAAAGCCGCCGAGCCCGTGACCACACCATGCTCCCAGAATCCCCAGGAGAGATGCGCACGGCGTTGGACCCCCGGAGGGAAGATCTCGTTCTGCACAGGAGTCCCTGCCGCCCGGCCAAGCGTGTAGATGCCGAGGTAGTTCGCGCTGGAGAGCGGCGAAACCGGATTGAACTGCACCCCCGCTCCGGTTCCACCAACGATTCCCCCCGTCTGCGTGATGAACAGCGATCCGTCCACGCCGATCGGCGCAGTGGAACGGATCACGGATGATGCGTTGAATCCGTTGATCGCCCCCGGATTGCTGCCGGTGATGTCCGTCAGCGTCGTCCCTGCCGGCCCATCGAGATGCCAGCAACTGATGAGGGACGGATACGATGAATGGACCGCACTCATCTTGCGGAACATCCATCCGCGCAGATCATCGACCGTGAGGGCCGTATTCCAGAGGCGCATCTCATCGATGGCCCCCGTGTACTTCGTGAACTCATCGGCATCCCGATACGCCCCGATCGTTACGCGGCTCGTGGTATCATACAGGATGTTTCCTGTCTGCGCCGGCGACGATGCCACCTGCACGCCGTTGACGACCAGCTTCATCAGAGACCCATCATAGATCCCCGCAACATGATACCACTGCCCCGCCACCGCAACGGAGGGATCCTGCAGGTACGTCATCACGCCGTTCCCGTCATCCGCCCCCTGGCTTGCCAGTCCAAAGCTCAGGTGATTGAGAACATTTCCCAGGACCCATCCCTTCTGGTACCCTGTGTTATCCTGAAACGCGCCGATGAATCCTCCATACAACGGGAAGGACTCCGGACGAACCCACGCCTCAACGGTCATGCCCTGCAAAGGAAGAACCGCGCCTGAAAGTGATGAAGCCACCTCAACATACGCAGTTGCCCCATCGAAGCGCACCGCCCGGTTCTCGTCGACCGCCAACGCCGGATCGCGGATCACGAACGTCTGTTCGGCGGACCAGTCGGACCAGTCAAGGTTCGCATCGCGGTAGCGGACACGCCAGTAATGCCGCCCCGGTCCCAGATTCGGGGATTCACTCAGGATGAAGCGGGTGAGGTCGATGCCTGCATTCTTGTCGATCGGTGCATACAGGGGCGAGCCGGTATCGCGATACACGTTCTCGGCATCCCTGTGAACGTCCACCGGCACGCCCGCTCCGGAAGCGAACGACCCTGTCGCGGTCCTCACCTGGACCTGTGTGCTCCAATGGCTGCGGGAACCGCTGTATGCCGACGACGTCAATGCGACCGGCAGATCGACGGTATCCGGAAGACCGGCTGTGACGGGCTTGACCGGCTTGAGCTTGCGCTTCCAGGAAGTGTACATGTCCATGAGCGTGTTGGGGAGAGACGATCCGGAGCCGGTGACATCCTGGCTCCCCAGACTGAACGCACGAAACGTATACGATCCGGCAGCCAGATCGATGTCCACCAAAGCATACCCATGGTGATCGTGGGAGCGGTTGACGGACGGATAGTCGGTCTGGTTCGCATACGCGCCCCACCTGTCCAGCGCACCGCCTGCACCTCCGAAGATGAGGGTGTGCAGTGGAAATTCCTGCAGAGCTCCCCGCTCGTAGGCGTGCGTATGTCCGGCACTGTGGAGCGTGGTCTTCGAGTACTTCGCCAGCGTTGGCAGAATGCGCGTCTCGGTGTACGGCGTGTTCCCATCCGGCCACGTCTCGCTGAGCGCCGGATGATGCCCGTAGGAGAAGATCCAGTCGATGGTGTCGTCACCTTCCGCGGCGGCGCAGACCGAATCCAGCCAGGCGATCTGCGTATCGTTCCGATACTGCGTATTCGTATTCAGTGCGATGAACTGGATGCGCCCGTACCGGAAGCTGTAATATCTGTCGCCCGCCGGCCCGCCGAATTCTCCGTACCGCATGTACTTGTAGAAGTATGCACTCTCTCCTTCATGATTCCCGATGCTCACCATGAAAGGGACAGAAGCACTGAGCGGCGCCATGGAGCTGAAGTACTGGGACTGATACTGCGCAAGGACGCCTCCCGAAGTGCAGATATCGCCACAATGGATGACGAGCGCCAGTGCCGACGTGAGGTCGTTCCCCCACAAACGCATCACCATGGCCCGCATGGAATCCACCACACGGGCGGACTGCGCGGAGTACTCCTGCGAATCGCTGATGATCCCGAACCGGATATGGCCTGACGTGACCGATGCGGCCGGTGGTGTTGCGAACGTGAAGACCGCCGAACTGTCGGCGCCCTGGACACACCGGTAGGAATAGACGGTCCCGGGAAGAAGTCCTCTCAACACAACATCGTGCCACACAACGCCCGTCGCCAACTGGTCCGACGTTCCCGTCGCAGTATTGTTCAGCGACGATGTGCCGAAGCGCACGGACGGCGATTCAGCAGACGTCGACTGCCAGCAGACATGGATCGAGGTCTGCGTCGGTGTCTGCAGGTACGGCGTGATCGCGCCCTGGACATGCGGCGCCACCATGAGTCCAGCAACCACCAGAACAAATGCCGACGTCAGTGAACGGCTTCCCCTCATGCTCATAGCCCTGCCCCCCAGATCCCGTCCGTGACCGGCACGGCCAGCCGTTTGCTGCCGAGCTTGAACAGCTGCAGGCCCATCTGGCGCGATGCCGGAGAATCGGAAACGGTCAACGTGTCCAGGATCTCGTACCGGATGGTGACCGGATAGGCGGCCTTCAGCGAGTCGGCTCTTCGCTGCAGGATGGCACGCACAGCACCGGCAGCCACCGCGGCCGGAGCCATTGCCGCGGCCTCGTCACGGACCTCTTCGTACACTGTCTTCTCGAGCCATTTGAGCCGTTCATGGGCGACGGCAGGTGCCCGGTCCATCCCCCTCCGCCGCGCTTCCGCAGCGAGCAATTGATCGCGCATCGTGAGTCCGACCTGTTCACTCAGAAGATGCCGCGTACGTGCTGTCGTCACCGTGTCGATGTCGCGCAATGAAGGCCAGAAGACATCCAGGAACTGCCGCACGGTCCTCTGCCCCCCCTTGTACGTCACCAACGGCTGATCCAGGACTGTCCGCAGTGCGGCATACGCAGGCCGGGCCGCATGCACAGCGATGGCTTCGCGCAGCATCATGGTCTGGTGATCCCCGCTTGCCTTCCATGCAACGACCGCGTCACAGAGTTTCCAGAAGGGCTCTCCGCGTGTCACCACGTTCTGAGGGGTCATGAACCCTTCCACGTAGCGCGCGATCCCTTCATCGTACTTCGTGTTCAGCAGCACCTTCTTCACGCTCTCGAACTTCGCCGCGTACTCGTGCTCCATGATCCCTTCCCGGCGCACATCCACCACCTGGAACACGTAGAATCCGCTGTTCATCGGCACGGGCATCGAGATATCGCCTGCACCAAGGTCTTTCACTGCATCAAGCACCACGGGGTCCACATCGAACGCGTTCAGATAGTCCGATTCGAACATGGATGGGTCTGTGGGAATATCCGCATGCATCGCGCGGAGACTGTCTGCCACGCGCATGTAGCCGTCGCGCAGCATCGCCATGCGGACCCCCATTGCACGGAGCTGTGTCGGTTCGCCCCAGTACCGGAGCTTGAACCGGGCCTTCGACCTGTTGACCGCATCCCGGACCTCCTGATCGGAGACCGTGGTCCGCTCGACAACCTCGACCCGGATGAGCTCTTCGATCAGCAGTTCGTCCAGCACACGCTGGTCGTTGACATGCACGCGCGGAGCATCGGCGAGGCCGCGGGAAAACCCGTCGTTCGCCAGCAACAGCTCGCCGACCATCGCGTCCAGATATGCTCTCTTCCTGGCCACGCCATCGGCACCCCGCTTCAGGTGAGGATAGCCGAATTCATAGTTCATCCGGAAATCGCCCACCGTAATGGCACGGTCACCAACCTGTGCCAGGACAACATCGTCCGGCTCCGGTTGATGCGATCCGATCCTCAGGAAAAGAACGACTGCCGCCGCCGTCATCACCGCTATGACACCCACGGTCATGAAGGGATGGTTCTTGATCGCACGCACCAAAGGTGTTCCCCTTCGTTAGAGAATGATACCGATGCTCAGACGCTGGACACTCTGCAGTATCCCCCAGTCGGCCCAGGCATAGTCCACGCGGACGCCGAAGCTCTGCTCATCCGGCCGCCAGTCGATCCCGGCCCCCAGCGTGAGACCAGCCACACGGTCGCGTTCGAACAGGCTGGAGTATCCGCCGCGAATGAAGAACATGTCCTGGAAGCCTAGCTCGACTCCGGTGTTGATGCTCTCCGTGGCGTTGCTCGGATGGTTCACATCCGCGGTCACAAGTGCCGTGCCGAGGTCGCCGATCGCCACTTCATAGGCGACCCCGCCGCGGAACAGCACCGGCAGCGAGCCGGCTGAGGTCTCATACTGCACCGGTGCCCGGTCGAACGTCTGCACCGTCTTATCAGGCGAGGTCGTCGAGGCCAGGTTATTCCCCGCGAGCTGCAGCGAGGTGCCGAAGTTGCTCATGCTGATGCCAAGACGAAGCCCTTCGAGCGGCGTCGCATAGAAGATGCCCAGATCGACGGCGAATGCGCTGCCGGATTCGAACCAGATCCTCTGCGAAATGTACTTCGCCGTCACGCCGAACGCGAAGCGGTCGGTGAGCCTGTACGCGTACGACACACCGATGGCCAGATCGCGCGCATCATAGGTCTCCCCGGTCCCCCCGGGGCGGTCCACGGTCCGTACCGGCTGGTCGCCGAAGCCGAGCGTGAGGAAGCTGACGCCCAGTGTGGAGTTGAGGGAAGGAACGGGCACCACAAGGCCTACGAAATCATGACTGGAACCGAGAAGCCACGAGTTGTGCGTCGCCTCGATCTCGAGATTGGACGTCCAGGCAAGCCCGGCGGGGTTCCAATAGAGTCCGCTCGCGTCATTGGAGACTGCGGCATAGGCACCACCCATGCCCATCGGCCGGGCACCAACGCCGATCTCCAGGAACGTGGCCGCACTCGTGCCGACCGCCGAGACATCGGCTTGAAAAGGAACCGCGTTCGCCTGCCCAGGGGCCTCAGGTGAGGCAAGCAGGATCATCACGGCGATACAGATTCGACTGATCGGGTTCATCGTTGCGGTCCTCACTTGATGATGGCCATGCGGCCGCGGAATGTGCCCACACCATCCGCCTCGACGACATAGAGGTAGATGCCACTCGCGACCTCCAGTCCGTCCTTGGTCCGGAGGTCCCACGCTTCACGGGAGTTGTTCTCTGTCGCCTGATGCTGCAACACGCGCACCATCCGGCCCGAGGTTGTGAAGATGCTGATCCTGCACTGGGCCGGGAGGTTCACGAAATCGATGCGACGGTCACCGCGCCCTTCCGATTCGTTGATGATCTTCCGCTCGAGACTGCTGACGGTAAGGTACGGGTCGGGGACGGTGTAAATGTTGCCCATGGCGACGCTTGCTTGCTGCCCGCCCACTTCATTGCCGACGAGCGTGAACCGGTACCGGTCCAGCCTGTCCCAGTTCTTCGATGTCGCAATGTGGAAGATATCGCCTTTCACCGGGCGCACTTCGGTGCCGGCGGTCACGACGTCAAAGGCCCACGAACGTGAGACCGAGTCGGAGGAGAGGACCAGGATCCGGTCGCCCGCACCCAGTCGCCCTTTCAGCGGTTTGCTCGAGAGCTCGGTGTAGCGGTACGGGACGCGAAACTTCGCTGCGGTATTCGTGACGTCCCAGAGTTCCACGTTGCTCCGGCGCGCATTCGCTGTCACCACACTGCTGTCATCAACGATCACGAACTCGAAATCGCGTGGCACGGCGAACTGCGACTCCGGCGGTGCCGAGACGCGGAGTGACGACGTGCCGGTGGTCCAACGGGTCAGTGCCGTATCGATCCTGATCGCACTGTTCGCGATGCTGACCTTGAATCCTTCCGCCAGGATCTCTCCGGTCTTCGAACTCGTGTCCGGTCCGTTGATATAGGACAGCACGGTGTTCGTCGTCGTGTTCTTCAGGATGAATGCGGTGGTCAAGCCGTTGCCATAGTATCGGACGAAGGAGCTGTCGTCTGTAAAGCTGATCTCGTACTCGCTCCCCGACACGACCGCGGTACGATTGTAGATGTCGACCGCGATCGATCCCGTGCCATACCCGGCCACGTGTTCGACCCCATCCCTGACCACCGGGGCTATCCATCCCGCACTCCGTTCCACCGGCGTGACGATCACGGTGTTCTTGTCCGTGGCGATCGCCCGCCCGAGAAGGTCCACCTGAATGTCGGCCGAACACGGCGTCGGCGGGATCTCCAGCAACCCCTGACGGTCCGACAGGACCGGATAGAATGACGGTTGATATCCCTTGTCGATCGCGACAACAGCGTAGTAGTACGTCCGGCCATTGGTCACATCGGTGTCGATGTACCGATGCTGCAGACCGTTGTCCGTCCCCATCTGATACGACACGCCGAGATCGCTGTCGGGACCCAGATTCGATCCGAGACGGACCGGATGGATGCCCTTCAGGCCATCCTTGAGATCGTAGATCGCCACGGGCTTGAAGAGCAACGGGTTGCCGTATGCATCGCTGATCGTCTTGATGTCCTCGAACGTGGGATCCGTCGACTTATAAATGTAGTATGCCTCGAAATCCTGGCCATACACCGGATCCTTGGAACGTTCGGCAGCATCGTCCCAATCCAGCACGACACGGCCATCGTCTGCCAGAGCGGTCACAACAGGCTTCCGCGGAGGCTTGGAAAAGTTGTAGTTCGCGTCATAGATCACCTGGATCGTCCGCTTGTTGCGGATGATCCCGTCCTGGTCGTTGGCAAAGACGCAGGAGATGGCATACCGCTGGGAACCGTCCTGCCCGCTGCGGATCGGCACATAGCCGCATCCATAACTGAAGCAGATATCGCGCTGGAATCCGGGCTTCACAACGAATTGCCCCGGCACGATCTCCGTGTTCCAGTAGTATTTTTCAAGCGACATGTTATCATTGACATCGCGCAGATAGAACGAGGTCAGGCCGACCTGGTCGATCTCGATGTTGTCCGTGAAGTCAAAATCCGGCTCGCCCCAATCCGCCAGGCCGTTCCCCTCGGTCCCGTCGATGTCCGGGCCCGGGTAGTCCTCATCATCCGGCCCGATGCCGTCGGATCCGATGTCATCGTTGATCGGTTCGTAGTCCAGCACACCATTGCCGTTGCTATCTTCACCCACATCCAGCACACCGTTGTGGTTGAGGTCCTCTGAATCCCACCGGCCGTTGCCATTCAGGTCGGTGTACTTGTTCCAGTTGTGGTTTTCGTCGATGTGGTTGTACTGGTTCTCGTCAACGTAACCATCCTGATCGTTGTCGATGCCGTCCGAGTCGATGCCCGGGCTCTCGAGGAATGCAAAGCCAAAGTATCCAACCTTCAGGCCGTTGCGTGCCAACCCGCTGGTCCATGTGTACGTGATGTCGAGCAGCTTGTCGAAGGAGGCGTCGTCTCCTTCAAGGCTGCCGCCCATATCGGGATCAACGTACATCCCCACAACGCACTTCGACAGGTTCTTGCCATAGTTGGTGATGTCGTAGGTCGTGATCAGGATGTCTTCGGCAAGGGGCGACGACCACTGATAGCTGCGCGTGGCCACGGTGATGCCGAGCCCGCGCCGGCCATTCGGGAATGCCAGCCGCGATTCCGCATCGGTGAAGGGATAGTACGGATACTCATCGTTCTCCCGGTCGTCCATCACCGTATATGATTCCTGGTCGGCGCGGACATACGCGCCGTACTTCCCGTTCCACCGGCCTGAGCGCACGTCGGGCTCCTCTGCGCCGGGCTGACGGAGATCACCCGGATAGGAACCCTGGGGCCACACCCGGGGCCAGGTCTCGCGCTTGTGGCTGAACGAGAACCACCCGGCACCGTTCACCATACTCACATCGAGTTTTCCGTTCCGGTTGAAGTCTTCCTCTGTCTGCAACTTCCCGTCGCCCTCGCCCGCATCGTGCGTGCCGGGCATCCCATCCTCGCCCACATCCTCGCTGATGCCGTCCATGTCCCACGTCACGGACCCCGACGAATGATTGTTGAAGTACTTCGGCAACGGCATGAACGAGTACCAGTGGGTACCGTCAATGGACTGCTGGACGCCATTGCGGCGGTAGTTGTTCGAGTTGACGTACAGCGTGTCACCCGCTTCCCCGATCACCTGGCCGGCGACGTAGAACACCGCGCCGTGCAGATACTCGACGGTCTTCGCACCCTTCGGCCATGCAAGGAACGGCGTGCCGCTGACGTAGTGGTAGCCGAGGAGCCCGGAATTCGTGATGCCACCGTTGACCAGGTTGCCGTCCACGATGCCGAACCGGAACCACTTGGCGTTGCCCACCTCGGCGGTGAGCCCGTTCACGGACCCCGACTTTGCCCGCGTGCCTTTTTTCAGGTCGTACCGCTCACCGGCGTTGCCGGTCTGCAGCACAGCGCCAAGCAGCAGAGCCGTACCGGCAAGGATGCAGACCAAACGCCCGCGGTATGTCATGCTCATCATCAGAACCTCCATTCCAGTCCGAGGGTGATCTTCCGGGGAAGCGAATAGTACTCGGGATGCGTGTCGATCTCACCAAGCGTGAACAGTCCCTCCTGCGCAAGAGCGGTGAGGAGCAACTGCTTCTGGTCGGGCAACCGGGCCGGACTCGTCGACCGTCCCGTACTTGCGTACACGACCTCTTCGTTCAAATGATCGAACACGTTGTCCACCTTGAGATACACATGGAGACGCTGCCCGAAGAAGTCGAGATACTTCATCGCCTTCAGGTCGACACTCCAGCGTGCCGGCTTTTCGCCTGCCTGCCGGTATTCCGTGGTCAGGATATCGAAGCGTTCGAGGAAGGTCGGACTGTACGGCAGCCCCGAGCTAACGTACGCATAGATGCCCACGCTCCAATCATTCTCGCGTGCGATGTTCACAAAAGCATTCAGCGTGTGCCGCTGGTCCCAGTCCAACGGAAGGATCTGCCGGTCCACGAACTGCACGGGCTGTCCGCCATATTGCGTTGCGGCGTTGATGAGCTGGATCGCCGTGGGATCAGAGGAGCTGCCATGCGCATAGGAGAGCGTGTAGTTGAGAGCGCCCGTGATCATGCCCATGGTCTGGCGGACCGAAAGCGTGAGCCCCTTCGAATAGCCGTAGTCGCGGTTGATGAAGCGCTGATACCCCACAGCATCGATCGTCGTGATCCGCTCAACACCCAGCAGATTCCGGAAATCCTTGTAGTAGACGGTCACGTCCACCTGCAGCCCGGGTATCACCTCCTGCTGGAGGCCGATCTCGTAGCTGATGGTCTTCTCCGGTTCGAGGTCCGCGTTCCCGAGGGTCATCCCCTCGAGCTGCAACGCGGTGAGTGCCTGCACCGGAGTGTTGTACATGTACTGAAAGCTCGGCATCTGGAAGAAGTGCCCGTATGCGGCGTGGAACGCACCGGACTCCGAGATCGGGAACGAGAGCCCGAAGCGGGGACTCACCTGGTACTTCACGGTCGCCCGCTTCAGATTGGCCGGGTGTCCGAGGTTGTAGGATTCCGTATTCCATACGAGAGGGACGTTCTCATTCGGGTCGACCACATCGAGACGGATGCCGCCGTTCACGATGATCTCACCGAGTTCAAGCTTGTCCTGAGCGAACACCGCCCACTGCCGCGGGCTGATCGTGTAATCGCGCCAGAGGTTGACCTCTGATGCCGCGGCCCGCCGGTACTGGGATGTGCCGAACGTCGTTTGCCAGTTCCTCCAGTATTGGGTCAATCCGCTCCAGTATGCCTCATACGGCATCGATGCGGCGTCGAGCACTTCCGATGACGGCCAGCGGTAGTTCTGCCACTCGGGTGTCGAGAGATACGTCCAGCTGTAGGTGTTGATGTCATGCTGCTTGTATTCGAACCCTACCTTCAGGAGGTTGAAGCGGTCCAACTGCCAGTTCAGGTCACCATTGATCAACAGCACGTTCCGGTAATTCTTGCCGGTCGCACCCGTGTAGAAGTCACCCGTTGTTCCGAGCGAGAACCCGTTGGAAGACAGGCCGATCGGCTGGATCCCCGCATCACCCGGGAACTGCGCAACCAGATTGTCCTTCCTGTACCACGAATCCGATGTCGCGTGCTGGTAGGAAAGACCAATGTTGTAGAAGAAGTTCTCTGCCGGGAAGTGGTGGATCGTCACGATGTGATTCATCGCCACGGTGCGCCCGCTCCCCTGCTCGTCGGGTTGATATCTGCGGGATAAGGAGCCGCCCCAGGTATCGTCCACTGAACCGAAGATCTGGTATGCCACTTTCAATTGTGCCACAGGTGCGAACTCGAGCTTGCCGGTGAACGAAGTCGCGATCGATGTGCCGAGCGGCCCGCCACCGCCGTCGCCGGTGCTGAGCGAATCGGGGATCGCGATCGCCTGCGTCTGTCCGACCGCATCCGGGTTGTGCTCGCGGAACCACTGCTCGTATGCCGCGATCCGCCACCCGTCAAGCGAGGTGAAGCGGCGCTGGTACCAGTACGGCGATTCGGACCGGTTGTGGCGCACGGAAAGGAAGAACCCGAGGTTGTCGAAGAGCAGCGGGCCGGTCAGCGAGAACTGCACGTCCTTCTCGCTGAGAGGGTTCACGCGCTGGATCCCGAGAAAGACGTCCTGTCTGTTGCTCACCCAGTCGCCCGCATACACGGAGGCGCTGCCACTGAGGGTCGGTGCCGGGGGGCGGGTGACAATGCTGACCACCCCCGACTGTGCGGAGCCATACTCGGCATTAAAGGTACCGCTGAGGACAGCGATCTCCTGCACCATGCTGTTCTCGACCGAGACCTCGGTGCCGCCGCTCTGGTTGAACGCGTTGGAGACCGGAATGCCGTCGATCATATAGGCAACCTCGCGTCCGCGACCTCCCCGGAAATGCAATTCACCGCCCGAGGACACCACGCCGGCCTGCTGACTGATCACTTCCGCAACCGAGGTGACCGGCATCGCTTCGATGGATTGGGCATTGACGATCGCACCGCTATAGGTTTTGTCGCGCTGAATGGGGGGACGTTCCGCCTGGACCACCACCTCGCGCAGGGAGACCTCCTCAGTGGCGGCCTTGATATCGATCGTCGTTGTGCGGTCGGCACTCACATTCACGCCCCGCACAACCGTGCGCGCATAGCCCACAAGCCGGAGAGACACGGCATACGTACCGGGTGGGACGTTGATGATAGTGTAGTATCCATCGACATCCGCGCTTGCACCGAGGTTCGCTCCCTCAACGAGGACGGTCGCGCCGGGTAATGCCTCCTTCGTGACGGCATCGGTGACCCTGCCTGCGATCTTGCCTGTCGTACCTGCATGGAGCAACCAGACGGGGAGAATGAGCATGACCATACCAATGCGTACGGCAATAGTACGTGCTTTCATCAGAGGATCTGAGGGTTGTGTGTGGTGAAGTGAACAGCTTATGTACCACCCAGCGAGAGTGCGGGGTCTCACTGTGGGAACAATAAAGTAACAAGTGGGCTACAAGTCAAATATAAAATTCAATTCAACACACATTAACAGAATTTGTGCTGAATTATTTTGCCATTCATATCTGATTATTTGGTTGGTGTGAACAACTAATGGCGATGTATCTCAGGAAAGTGGGGACGAGCACGCGCGAAGGGGGACGGGGTTTCAGGCGGGAGATAACGCACAGGATTCGTCGCACCGAACAGCGTATCGGTAGCGGCGGTGCTTGCAACGCCGTATCCCATCAGTACGACCACTGCAACCGTACAAACACAGCCGTGCCCCCCTCTCCGTATTCCGTTCCGGGGCCTCCGGAAAAGAACATCGCAAAAAGCGCCAGATCGAGGTCGGTGACAACGGACCATGTTGCGGAAGGAAAAATGACCGATGAGCGATCGGATGGGTTGTAGATGGCGAAGAGTCCGCCGCGGACGAGCGGAGTGATGTCGTAACTGAATTCCTGAAACACGGACCATCGGGCAGGCGAAAGCAGCCCGATGCGCGAGGCGTGGCCGGTGTTCAACAACGTCTTCTCCTCCGCGCCTTCACTATTATACAGCACCTCGGTATGGATGTAGAACGAGTTCTGAAATGTGTAGTCGCCCGAAAGCGCCACGGAGACCATGGTGCCGGCGCCTGTATATCTGACCGGTGACGGGGTCCCGGGAAGTATGACATCATCCTGTGCCATCTGCCCATCATCGAAACTCGAGACCAGGGCCTCTCCGCGGAAGCCGCCGCCGCCGATGTCGCCTGCCCACGCCAGCCCTCCATACGCGCCGTGGTCACGAAGACCCGCCAGAATGTGGACGTCATAGTCCCACCTGTTGAAGGTCCACTGGAACCCGGCCTTCGTGTGACCCCCATGCCATCCGGGCGTCACCGCCACTTCGAGCTTCGACACTTCGCCGGTGTAGTACTGCACGCGCACCGCATCCACCGGCGGCCTCTCTTCGTAGTCGAAGTCGAGCACCGACTGGGGATTGAAAAGGTCGATCGGATTCCACACCAGGTTCGTGCCCCATGCGATGCGTTGCCGCCCCACGGTGAACTGCCACTTCCCCGCCACGGCATTGATATACATGCGGTCCATCTCAGCATACCCCGCAGAGGACGAAGCACTCCAGAGCACGCCCCCCAACCTTCCAAAGCCACGGTCCTGCCCCAGGGTGCCGGCAAAGTCCGGAGTGGATCGTACCGTGCCGCCTTGAAATGCACGCGCACGCAACTCCATCACTGCACTGACGCTCTCCGTGGGATACCATCGGGCGTTGAAGCGTCCGTGCACGAGATGATCGTACCGCACATCGGCAGACGGCGAAGTGCTGCCGCTGAAGAGATACTTCACGTACCCGCCGATCTCATAGCTCTCCTGTTGCGCGCGGACGGCTGGTACGAGCGCGATCAGGACAAGAAGGGTTCCAGTCACGTGTCTCATGGGCGTACCCCTGCAGCTGGCATGAGTACCATCAGGACAATAAGTTCCGCCGTGCTCATGGGCGTCCCTGCGGCTGGCCGAGCGCGATAGGACAAGAAGGGTTCCGGCCGTTCATGGGCGTACCCCTGCAGCTGGCATGAGCACGATCAGCACAGGAAGGACTCCGGACCCGTGTCTCATGCGTGCGCCCCCGCACCGGGCACATCGGATGCAATGCGGCCGTCCTCGAGCGTGATCACCCGGTGCGCGCGCTGGATGACGCGTGGGTCGTGGGTGGAGAAGATGAACGTCATGCCGTGCTCCTCATTGAGATGCTCCATGAGCTCGAGCAAAGCGACGGCCGACCTTCCATCGAGATTCGCCGTGGGTTCGTCGGCAAGCACGAACGACGGATGCGACGCCAGGGCGCGCGCCACGGCAACACGCTGCTGCTGCCCGCCGGAGAGTTCCGAGGGACGCGCGTCCGCACGGTCCGCAAGTCCGACCGATGCCAGGAGTTCCATCGTCCGCGTACCGCGCTCGGCCTTCGGGACACCCTGCAGCAGCATGATGAATTCCACGTTCTCGGCGGCGGTCAGTACGGGTATGAGATTGTACGCCTGGAAGACGAACCCGATGTGCCGCAGACGGAAATCGATCAGCGCATCGGTCCCCATGCCGGTGATGTTCACGCCGTCGATCGTGACGCTGCCTTCGGTGGGATGGTCCAGCCCGCCGATCATGTTCAGCAGTGTGGTCTTCCCCGAACCGGACGGCCCGACGATGGCGGTGAATTCGCCCCGTTCCACGCCGAAGCTCACGCCGTCCAGCGCCCGCACCGGTACCGCGCTGTGGTCATAGATCCTGATGATGGAGTCGACCGTCATGAGTGCCATGGAGATCATCCGAACGTTGAAAGAGCGGCCGACGGCACGAGCCGGACGGCCTTGATCGCGGGATAGAGTGCCGCAAGGAACGACGACGCCATGACCATCGCGCCGAGCGTCGGATAGAGCACCGCGTGCACGGCGGGGTAGAGCATCGCGCTCATCCCGTACATCGTGAGTCCCTCGGAGAACCAGGCGAGATCGATCCCGGCGGATCCCGCCCATGCCAGCGTCAGTGCGCCGAGCACCGTCCCGGCGAGGCTTCCCGTCAGGGAGAGAAAGAGGGTCTCGAGCATGATCATGCTGAAGAGCCGGCGGCGTTTCATCCCCACGGCCATCAGCATCCCGAACTCGCGCACGCGGTCCAGCACCGACATGAGCATCGTGTTCGTCACGCCGAAGAGCAATGCGAGCAGGATGATGCCGAGGAAGACCGCGGCGGTGACATCCGCGCTTTCGGCGGAAAGCTTCAGTTCGGGGGCAAGATCCTTCCAGCTCTCCACTCGTGCCGCCGGCCAGGCCGCGGCGAGCTGCTGCTGCACGGAACCGAGGCTGTCGTTGGTGGCGAGACGGATCGCGATCTCGTGCACAGGGTGTGCACCGAGGAGCTCCGCGAGATCGGAGCTGCGCACCATGACCGTGGTACCGTCGAACGGGGTGGACTCCGTATTGAAGATCCCGGCGACGCGGAATGCACTGTACATGATGGTGCCGTCGGGCCGCTGGAAACTCAGGACCAATTTCCCCTTCAGGCGCAGGCCGAGCTTTTCCTTCAGTTTCTTGCCGACGAGCACGGGGAGTCGTTCCGAACCCTCGAAGAATGATCCTTCCGTGATCCGGCGTGCGATGGCCGTCGCCGCGCGTTCTTTCGCGGGTTCCAGCCCAACGATGCGCACGCCGCTGGCCGTTACGGTGGACGATGCCATGCCGTCGACCAGTGTGCGCGGCGAGACGCCGGTCACCCCTGCGATCGCACGTGCCGTGTGTTCGATGCTGTCCGCGCCCGGCAGGGCCATCGACAGCAGCCGTTCCTCCGTAAAACCGGGGGCATGCACCTGCAGATGCGCGAGGTCGCGGTCGATGGACGTGCTGACGATGGAATCGTACATGCCCGTGAAGATGCCGGCGGCAAAGAGACCGCCCCAGAGTCCGGTGGCAATGGCAGCGATCATGATGGCGCTGCGGCGTTTCGAACGCCAGATATTCTTCCAGGCAAGGGCGATCAGCATGTAAGGACGTTGTTTGTCACGAAATGAAGAGGGCTGATTTCTGATAGCTGATATCTGAACCGCATGCTGAATGATTACTTCGTCGAGGTGGTCATTCGCGACACGATGACGACCGGGTACAATGCGCTGAGTATGCCCAGGGTGCCGACGATGAGCGCCTGCGACCAGAACACCAGCGGATCCGCACTGAATGGCAGGATCGGCTCCATGCCATACGCGAGCATCACTTTCTCATATTCTCCGCCGAGGACGACCGGATGCGCATGGAGCCAGAGGATCACGGGGATCGAACCGATGATGCCCGCCATGGCGCCCGTGAGCGCGATGAGGACAGCCTCGATCACCGTGACCAACGCCAGCCGTCCGCGCCGCATGCCCAGCGCGATCACCATCCGGAACTCTTTCCTGCGCTCGGTGGTCATCATCACCACCGTGCTGAATATCCCGAACCCGATCACGATGTACAGGATCAGCAGCATGATCACCGTGCCGCCGTTGTTCGCATTGATCGCCTGAACGAGCTCGGGCATCAGCGCGCGCCACGTCATCACCTCGCGTCCGCTCCCCACGGCCGCACGAATGGCCGCGGCGGCAGCATCGCTTGTCTCCTGATCGGCCAGCATAACGGCGATCGATGTTACCCGTCCTTCGGCGGCGAACGTTCGCTGCGCTTCCGTGAGCGTGAGGAAGAACGCGTTGTTGTTCATATCGGGAATAGGATACGCCAGGATGCCGGCAACACGGATGAGACCGGCCGCCGTCACGCCCTGATACCCCTGTCCGTACAGGACCAGCGTATCGCCGACGTTCGCGCCCAGCATACGCGCAAGCCCGGCACCCACCAGCGCGCCGTCTGTCCACGCCGCCAGCGCCGTCCCCCGTTCCAGCCGCTTGCCGAATCCCGTCATGCCGTCCTCGCGCAACGGCTCGACGCCGAAGACCGGGACCACTTTGGTGACGTTCCCGTGCGCGATGAGCGCGACGGTCTCGAGCCGCGGCACGACATGGTCGACACCCGGCAGGGCTGCGATGCCAGAGAGCAGGGTGCTGTCCGCCGGCATGCTCTGGTCCAGCGACCGTTTCTCCCAGTAGCCCGCGCCGTGCACCTGCACGTGGCCGGTGGAGAACCCTACCATAGTGTCGATCAGCAGTTGGTTCTGTCCGACCTGCGTGGAGGAGATGAGCACGGACAGGAACACCGCGAAGAAGATCGATGCGCAGGCGATGAGCGTGCGCCGCGGGTTGCGCCAGAGATTGCGCCAGGCAAGACGGAACAGAAGTCCGCGCGTGGCGGCCGTTGTGACGGCGGGAGCCATGGTCAGCGTACCCGTTTCATGTTCTGCTCCGAGAAGAACGACGGCTCATAGCCTTTGTCGAACCGGAGCTCGTTGTAGTGCAGCACGGTCTTCTTCCCCGGCTCATGGACCGGGACCATCTCGAAATGTGCCGGCAGGGTGCGGTCGCCGAACTTCCGGATCATGCTGCCGGTGAACGTCCGCACCTGCTCGCCGTCCTCGTCATAGAAGTCCGTCCGGAGCTGCAGGTAGTCCACCTTCGAGATCCACATGATCACTTTCCCCCACACGACCCCGGCGTCGGCGCGAGGAACCAGTGACACCTTCCAGCTTGTCCGCCCTTCGATGGTCTCTTCCCCCAGGAGCGTGTGGGTGTAGTCGTCGATGATCGAGGATTGCCGGACTAGATCGTCGTTGGTGAAGTCGGAGCCCATCCACGACTGCAGCATCATGGACGGCGGGAGTTTGATCACGCGCTGCACGGACGGCAGCCAGTTCCACACTTCGTTCTTCCGCTTGAGGGTGACCGACCCCTTGTCGCGCGCCGGTGCGGTCACATACACCATTGCATAGTCCGGTTCCACAGACCAGATCTTCATGGCCACGGTGCGAGACCATTCCGGCTTCACGATCGTCATCGTTACTTCCGCATAGGAGCTCGACCCGCGCATGAGGTCATTGGACCGGGCCACGATCTCCTTCGCCGTCTGCGCGTGGAGTGCGGGCGCGGTGGCAACGAGACCCGCGAGGAACAGGGCTCTGAGAACGGTGTGATCGTGTGGGTGGTTCATGATCGGAAGCCGTGATAATAATGAACGAGGAGTTTCTCGATCCGGTCCAGCGGCACGGCATCGGGCATGGCATGGTAGTTCAATCCGATCCCGTCCATCAGCGCGCCGAGCATGAAGGTTTCCGCGTCCGGGTCGGCGGAGCCGAGGTCCCGGAAGAGTGTCGAGAATGTGGCAAGATACTGCTCGAGCATCGCGGCCTGTTTACGGCGGGCGATGCGGACCATCGATGGGTCGTTGTGGAACTGGATGCCGAGCTTCACGAGTGCGGGGTTCGTCCGGATGTTCTGGAACCAGGAATGAATGAAGCCGACCAGTGCCGCGCGCCGTTCTTCGAGGGATCCCGAGCGCAACGCCGGGATGTCCAGCGTCAGCGCCATGATGTGATCCAGAAGCCCTTCGAGGACCGCTTCCTTATTCTTGAAGTGATGATAGATCAGCCCTTTGGAGATCCCGGCTTTGGCGGCGATCTCTTCCGTGGTGGTGGCATCGTACCCCTTGCGTGCAAAAAGGTCGGTTGCGGCTGCAAGGATCGCGGCGCGGCTTCGTTCACGAAGCTCAGCAGATCTTTCGGGTGCTCTCGGCGACATGTTTCTCTTTGTATTGACTGAATGGTCAGTCAATATACTATACGTCTGAACTCATGTCAAGTTTCATCAAGCCGCGTACTGCATAGCCCCGAACAGATGTGAACGAACCAGCTTTTGTAGGGGCGGTGCATGCACCACCCTGTCCAAAAAAAAACTCCCCTCCACTTGACTTTCGATCTGCCCTGTAGTATACTATGTTCACTAACTAAACATCGTTCAGGATATGGGCACATCAGACCGGCGTGATAGAGACAGACAGGAGATGCGGAAGCTGATCGTCGAGACAGCAACGCAGATCCTCGTCGAGGAAGGCATCGATCAGGTCTCCATCCGCCGTATCGCCGACCGTATCGAATACAGCCCGGGCACCATCTATCTGTACTTCGAAGACAAGGACGATATCCTCTACGAAGCGCACCTCGATGCTTTCAGCGCTTTCCTGGATGCCGAGATGACCGTCGCCAACATCCCCGATCCCCTCGATCGGCTGCAGGCACTCGGCCGGGTGTACGTCGACTTCGCGCTCAAGAATCAGCAGAAGTACGATCTGATGTTCCTCATCCCCGTGCCCCGCATCCAGAACAAAGAGAAATACGACTGGAGCGTGAGCATCAGGACATATCAGGTCCTCCGCACGATCGTCGAAGAATGCATAGCCGCGGGGCGCATCAAGCCGAACCACCCGGATGTCATCGCCATGGGTATCTGGTCCACGGTCCATGGACTCGCTTCACTCATCATCAGGCAACGGATCCCCATGGTGGATAAGGAACTTGTCACAAGAATGGTGGATCCTGTCCTCACGTATCTCATGGAATCCCTCAAGCCTTGACCATGATTTTTTTGCCCACTCACTGAACAGTGTTCATAAAACATGTATCGTTCATACTCGCAACAAGGTGAAGCCATGACTTTGACCATCCGCGTACTCCTTGCGGCGGCCATCATCACTGCCCTCCTCCCGCTCCCCGTCTCCTTCGCAAAGGAGCCGGACAAGAGCGGGCGACTCACCGGCACCGTCGTCGCCTCCGCAACACGACAACCGGTCCCCGGTGCCGTGATCACACTCCTCGGCACGAAACTCGGCGCAAGCACCGACACCGCGGGCCACTTCTCCCTCGACGGGATCCCCGTGGGCACGTACACCACGCGCGTCTCCTGCGTCGGCTTCCGCCCGGTAACCTCCACCGACGTCGTGATCAGCACCGGCCATCCGATGCAACTCGCCATCGCACTCGATGAGGAACCGATCGAACTCACGGACGACGTCACCGTTACCGGTTCCCTCTTCACGCGCCCGCGCGAGATCGTCGTGAACCGCTACGCGATGTCGTATGAAGAGATCCGCCGCGCCCCCGGCGCCATCGGCGATATCAGCCGCGTGATGTCGGGCATGCCCGGCATCGTGCCGACCAGCGACCAGCGCAACGACCTCGTGGTGCGCGGCGGCAGCCCGGCCGAGAACCTCACCATCGTGGACAACGTGGAGATCCCGAACCTCAGCCACTTCGGCGCGCAGGGCGCAACGGGCGGACCGATCAGCATGCTGAACACCGAGTTCGTGCGCGAAGCATCGTTCCTCGCCGGCGGCTTCCCGGCGATGTATGCCAACCGCCTCTCGTCGGTCCTCAACGTCGGACTCCGTGAAGGGAACCGCGGGAACCTCAGCGGGATGTTCGACCTCGGCTTCTCCGGCGCCGGACTCATCATGGAAGGCGGCATCGGCGCGCGCGGGTCGTGGATGATCGCGGCACGGCGCAGCTACCTCGATCTCCTCGCCGGCAACTACGGACTCACCGCGATCCCGAAATACAGCAACTACCAGGCGAAGGCCACCTACGACATCGCAGTTGCGCACAAGCTCTGGTTCATCAGCCTCGGCGGCATCGATCAGATCGACTTCAAATACGATCCCGCCGAAACGAAGGAACCATCATCGCTGGAAGTGAACAGCGGCGGCTGGCGCACGATCTCCGGCATCAACTGGCAGTGGCTCTGGGGCAACGCAGGATACGGCACACTGGGAATCTCGGATGCGCTCGAAGGCTACGACCAGGACGCCTACGACCACGACCTCAACATGGCGGAAGTGTTCGCGAACCGCTCCCGCGACCGTCAGACCACCGTGAAGTATGATGCCGTCCTCAACACAGGCAAATTCGGACAGCTCACGGCAGGCGTCGCAGGAAAGTTCGTGGAGAGCAAGCTGTTCGTCAGCCAGCCGTTCGGTATGCCGAACGCATGGGACCCGGCCGACAAGCGTGTTGATACATTGAACATCAACGAGACCCATCATCTCACCCAACCCTCGGCGTATCTGCAGTGGACCGTCACACCTGTCGAGGCACTGTCCATCACCGCAGGCATGCGGTACGACGACTTCGGTACGGAGGGGGATGCGCAGCGGTGGTCGCCCCGGATCGGACTCAAATTTGATGTCTCTTCCACGGTGGAACTCCATGCGGCCACGGGTGTCTACTACCAGACGGCGCCACTTGTCTTCGTCCTGTCCATCCCCTCCAACCGGTCGCTCGCTCCGATCCGCGCCGATCACTACATGGCCGGCATCGCACTCTATCCTGCGGAAGACCTGAAGTTCTCGGTCGAGGCGTACGTCAAGAAGTACAAGGACTACCCGGTGAGCGTCGAGCATCCGGCGATCACCCTGGCGAACGCCGGGGACCAGTACACCATCGCCGGATTCCTCTTCCCTCTTACAAGCCAGGGGACCGGCGAAACGCGCGGCATCGAACTGTACCTGCAGAAGAAGCTCACCGAGCAGTTCTACGGGCAGATCAGCTACTCATACTCCCGGGCGAAGTACACGGCGCTGGATGGCGTCAGTCGCGTCGGGGTCTTCGACGTGCCGCACCTCGTGTCCGTCACCGGCGGCTACCGGCTGAACAGCGCCTGGGAATTCTCCACGCGGTTCACCTACGCCACCGGACGGCCGTACACGCCGCTCAACGAGGCCGCGTCGCAACGGTACAACCGCAGCGTCTATGATTTTACGCGCGCCAATACCGTCCGCCGGCCCGACTACCACCGGCTGGACATCCGCATGGACTACCGTGCGCATTTCGAAGGCTGGAATCTGGTGACCTACTTCGAGATCCAGAATGTGTACGCCCGAGAGAACCTCTTCATGACCGTCTGGAATGAGAAGACGCATGAATTGATGAACGTGAACCAGATCGGATTCTTTCCGGTGGGAGGGGTGAAGATCGAATTCTAGAGGAAACTAGAGCAATAAGAGAGAGGAGAGAGGGAAGAGGGTTGAAGGTAAGGAGGTAGGATAAAGAAGACAGAAAGTGGAAGGTAGGGGGTAGGGGATAGAAGTAAGCGGGAAGATAGAACGGGAGGTTGAGAGCATGGGCCCGGGGCACCACCCCGGGCCACACTCCCTGAGTCGAGCACCTGGCTCTACTTCAGAGACAGCTTCAGGCCCACGAGCGCCAGTCCTTCCTTCACAGCCCCCTTCTTTTTGAACGGCACGGACACGGCGATCAGTTTTCCGTAGCGCTTGCTGTGTGCGAATTGCTCCTTGCAGTCGTCGGAGAGATCGCTCGCCTCGACCGCGGCGCGGACCTTCTCGGTGAGATATGCGGTGATGCGGAAGTGTCCGTCCTGGATGCCCAGCCAGACCACGGTCTTCTTCTTGTGCGTGATCTTCATGAGCCATCGCTTGCCGTCGTTGTAGTACCGCCATTCGGCTTCGAGGGCCGGATGGGCCGCATGCAGTTCCTGAAAGAATGTCCGCCACAAGGTGTGGGTCTTCCCGAGGGCTTGCGCGATGATGCTGTCGTCCGGAAAGACCCGGGGGTCGGTAAGCATAGGAGCCTCTCCTTTAACGTTTGGGCGCGGTCGTCACACGGATATAGGCCTCTGCCCTGCGGCGCACCTCGTTCGCCTCTGCGATCCGTCCGGCCTTTGCGAGTTCACCGGCGTACGTCCCGTACAATTCGGCAATGATCCCGGCAAGTCCGTCGGAGTAGAATCGCCTGACAGGGCTCCGGTCCCGTGCACCTGTCCATGATCCCCGAACTCTTCCGGCACGATCGCATCGAGGCAGGCGCGGAGAGCCGCAGTGTCAGGCGGTGCGGCATGCGCGCCCGGCACATGAAGGAGGTAGGTACCGTTCAACCGGAATTCTTCTCTCTCGGACGCAAGGAACTGCGGATCCAGCGTCAGTGCAAGGGCGATGGGGCGCGAGAACTCCCTCTGCCTGCGGGCTTCAAGCAGCGCGTGGAAAGCCCGTTCAGCAGATCCCGGCAGGGCCGGCCGTGAAGTGGCCGTGTCATTTCCTCCAGACAACGCGGCCTCCGCGCGGGGAAAGCTCAGATGCTTCTGCTGGCCGTAGAACCGTTGAGCCCAATCGATGCCCGCGTGTTCTTGTTCTATCACCGTCACATCCGTACGGAAGCCTTCAGTGATCTGTACGGCCAGGGCCGGATACGTGTCCATGTCGCCGGCAGTGATGAGCACCGCATCCGGTGGCAGCGTGCGCAGTTCAGCGCGCCCCCACGCAAGGGCTGCAGGCGTAAAGAACCCCGTCGTGCGCATCATGGTGATGGCGCTGTCGTGCAGGACGGGATCGTTCCGTTTCATCCCCTCGCCGCAGAGCATCAACCACGGATTCGGGTCGGAGGGATCGCAGGCAATGGCTGCGCGTGCATGCACACGGACAGTGTCCTCGTCGACGGCGCCAGCCTGCGCGATCACGCAATGTGCGAGGGAGGAACAACCTCCCATGCGAATGGCCTCGCGTGCCGTCCGGAGTGCATCCGCGGGTCTTCCCAGGCGACGGAGTGTCTCTGCGCACCACGAGCGGGCTTCTATGTCCGACGGATCCTTGCTCACCGCACGTTCGAATGACGCCAGGGCATCAGCATACTGCAACTGGAAGAACTGTGCGCGTCCACTGTCGGCGTGCGTCTGGCCAGACGAACGCAGCGGCGCGCACACGGCGATGCCACAGAGGAGGGCAAGCAGCGACAGACGGTGTCGTGTGATGGTCATAGCGACCTGACCAATGCCTTATGCTTGTGGAGACAACTGTTCATTTCTGCTCCAGGTCCACTCTCCATATTCCTCCTCCATCCCTTCCGCTACCGTATCGTCCACAACTGGGTCCAGGCTTTCTCCAGCGGTTGCGCGGGGCGCCCCACAAGCCAGACCGGCGTCATGCCGTTCCCCGGATGCAGGTATTCGTCACGGAACCGCATGCGGAGATGGACCTCACCGAACAGCGTGCGCAGATCTTCTTCGTTCACCCCCACCACAACGAGCCGATCGCCGGTGTACCCTCCGGGGCCGCGGTACCAGTACTGCCTGTCGCCGGACACCGCAGCGGGGAGGTTATAGTCCTTCCCGTAGAAGTCCAGTGAGGCTGCCTGCACTGCCGTTTCACAGAAGATGCCGTACCGCCCCCGCTCTTCGGGAGGCATGGTGGTGAACACCGCATTCATCACGGTGGCGAGCTCTTTGCGTCCGAACATCGTGCCGTAGTACCCCGGCAGACGGTCGGTGCATTCGGCGTTCCCCATCGTCATCCGGAATCCGCTCATCTTCTCGTAGTCGATGAACGTGCGCGCGGGGAGCACCGGAAGGCCCATCGGGAGCGTGGCAACGCCCGCCAGCACCAGTACCACCACCGTTGTCACGCGCATCCAGGACCGCGCAAGGACCTTCTCAACAAGCACCGCACCCGCGGCGAACAGTCCGGCGGCCGCCGGCACAAGATAGTGCGGCTCCATTGCCACGGCGATCATGAGGATGGCGTGGCAATGTACATCCAGCCGATGGCTCTCCATGGACGGAAGGGCCGGGCGAAGCAGAGTGCGCCGAGGCCTGGCAGCCAGACCACGATGGTCAGCGGATGAAGGAGCTTCACCTGATCGATGAGGACATCCAGGATGGGCATTGCCGATGCATGGCGGCCGTAGGCCACGCTCATCCACTCGATGGTCGGCCACGCATGCGCCGACTGCCAGAGCGCCCACGGGATCATCATCACCACCGCAGTGGCGGCACCGGCCCAGGGCCAGATCGTGAGAAGCTGCTTGCGGAGCGGCGTAAGGGCGACCGCAAGGAATGCCGCCACGACGAAGAATGCCATGCTGAAGCTGCAGAGGAGCCCGGCCCCGCTCACGAGGCCGAGCAGGATCCACCCAGAGCCGCGTGTTCTCTTGCAGTAAGCGGACCACAACATAGGTCCCTATCGTCCACCACAGAACGGCGAAACCGAACGGCGTGGCAACGTGTCCGGCGACGAGAAGGGCCGGGGCGATGAGCGCGCACAGGGCCGCAAGGAATTGTCCATAGGCTCCGGCCCCCATCCTGCGCGCGATCAGTCCGGTGAAGTACACGGCCACGGCAGCGATCACGGCAGGAACGAAACGGATCGCGATGAGCGCATCCCCGCCGATCGTTCGTTGGAGCGCAAGAAGGAGGACCGGCGCAGGCGCGAGGTCCACATAACCGGCGGCAGGAGTGTTGCTGCACGCGATCGCATACAGCTCGTCGCCGCCGAGTCCGTACCCTGTGGCAAAGAAAAGATGGATGAGAAGTTGTACCGTGGCCGGAAGGAGGAGTGCCAGTGCCGGACGGGAGATCCGCCGGGGGTGAAGGCCGGTCATCATGAGAGTTCCTTTTCATGCTCCACGCGACCACGTTCCGGTCTTTCGGAACACGATCGACGCCCGTTGCCGCGCGACCCTCATGGCACCCGCCACCGGATCGAGCGGATCTGATGTGCTCCTCATGATACCGAAAGCACCCCACATTTCAAACAGCCCACGCGTGCCATCCCCTCAATGGATCAACACCATCTTCATCGTCCGTTCAAACCGCTCGTGCGCGCTCCCGGTCGTCTCCGCCCGCATCCGGCACCAGTAGATCCCTGCAGGGGCATGCGACTCCCACCAACGCACCTGATGGGTGCCGGCGTCCATGATCCCATCCTTCAGGACCTCAACACGCTGTCCGATCGTATTGTAGACCTCCAGACGAACGCGGCTCGCCGCGGGAAGCGCGAACGTGATCATCGTGGACGGATTGAACGGGTTCGGATAATTCGGCAGCAGTCCGAATTCCGCGGGAACCACCGACCGACCGCCGTCTGCAGATGTGATCATCGTGTTGCGGAACAACCGGACCCCGCCAACGTACGCACGGATCACGACATCGAGATCACCGTCGCTGTCGATATCCACAGCATAGGCATCCGTAGGCTCCGTCGCCACCGGGAGATGCTGGTGCACCGTGACCACGCCGCTGCCATCATTCAGTGCGGTGTTCATGGTCCCATCGATCGTGTTCGCACTGATCAGGTCGAGGTCACCGTCACCATCGAGGTCCGCGAGTGCATGGCCATACGGATGACTGGACACTTCAACGAAGGAGTGCGCGGCAAACGTCCACCCGCCGGTATTGCGGAGAACCGTGACGCCCTCGTGGCCATTGGCACCCGTGCCCCCGACGGTGAGGTCGCAAGCACCATCGCCATTCATATCTCCCGGCACCGCCTGACGGATGTTCATACCGGGGGTCGTGGTGAGGCGCAGCCGGAAGGATCCATTCCCTTCATGGGAATACACGCGGAGGGTCCCCGTGTAGGGATCGGTCGAACAGAGATCCGGCATCCCGTCGTTATTGAGATCGGCCATGGATGACAACGGGCCGACGAGACACGGCATGCTGACCGGTGTGAACGTGCCGTGTCCGTCATTCTCCAGTGCCGAGAGCACGCCGTTCGCCGCGAAGAGGATATCCACATCCCCATCGCCGTCCCGTCGATGGTAAACAGGGGGGCCTGGAACCCTTCGATGGGTCCGTGCGGGCCAACGGTATAGCTACCTGTTCCGTCGTTGAAGAGGACCGTCACGGCACCGGTCCATCCGGTCTGTGCCACCACCAGGTCCATGTCGGCATCGCTGTCCAGATCGGCAGCTGCGACCTGCGCGGCATCCTTGATGTCGACGATGCGCTGGAAGATGCTGAACGCCCCCTTCCCATCGTTCTTCATTACATAGAGTTCGTGGTTGAGGAAGCTCGTGCTGATGAGGTCAAGATCACCGTCCGCGTCGGCATCGGTGAAGATGATACCCGGTGCGGCACCGGACGGGAGTTCTTCACCGGCCTGAAGTGCCGGCGTTCCCCGAGCCGACATTGCGCGGAACGACCATGCGAACGGCGATCCGTCCGGGAAGGAACCGTGGCGTGAGCGTCACGGTCACCTCTTCTCCCGGTTGGAATGCAGGAAGGCCGCTGATCACTGCTTCGTTGCCTGACGCATGAAGTGCGGCGGATACCGCGAGAGAGTCGATGCTCCGATACACGGATCTGATCGTGGCCGCACCGTGAGGCACGCCACCCTGCGGCAGGGGGGCTGCACACGCGACGCAGATGGAGTCTCCTCTCCTGCGTGCCCATCCATACGGAGGCGGCGTCACCTTTGCCGGCCTGCCCCCCCGCGCCCCCCCCCCCGGGGCGGGGGCCCCCCCCCCGGGGGGGGGCCCCGGCAGGGGTCGCAATGGAATACACCGGATCGCCGGCATTCATGGCAGAGACATGCAGGGTACCTGATCCGCCGGTGTTCTCGATCGTGATCGTCGCGCTCGCGGAGGAGTCGAGCGGAAGATTCGGGAAAGAGATCATTGTCTGATCTACCGCGATCTCCGGCACAGGCGCCATGTTCTCGAAGAGGAAGAGATAGCCGTCGGCGGTCACGAGAAGATCCGTCCGCCCATCGTGGCCATGATCGACCGCCTGGATCCCGAATGCCTTCGCACCTACCTTCCACTTCAGGGTCTCCGTGAACTCACCACTGCCATCATTCTCCCACACGGTCAGCGATCCCGTATCCTGTGTCACCGCTGCGAGATCGGAAGAGCCGTCCCCGTTCAGGTCCGCGGTGACGAGATCCCTCGGATTTCCCGCCGCGCCGAGCAGCGACTGGTCAAAGCGGAAGTCGCCCCGGTTGATCAGCACCGAAACGACATATCCGTCCGTCGGCGCGGCGGCAACGTCCATCATGCCGTCACGGTTGAAGTCTGCGATGACGATCGGCATGGCGGTCGGGCCGACATGATACCGGGACACCTCCTTGAGAATGCCTCCTCCGGAGTTCATCAGGAATTTCACGTCACCCGTCCCCCCGGTGGTCACCGCCACATCCGTGAGGCCATCGCCATTGAAGTCGGCCGGGACCGCCCGTAGCGGGGCATTGTCCACGAAGGTGTTGATCGGGGTGAAGTGCAGCGCTCCATCGTTGAGAAATCCTGTCAGGCGCATTTCCCACGTGATGCAGAAGAAGGCATCCAGTGCGCCGTTCCCATCCAGATCGCATGCCATGGATGACGACGGGAAATCCGGAAGAGCGCCCAGACTTGCGAACTTCTCGAGCATCATGCCCGTGTACGGGTCCTGGTACCGCCAGGCGAAGGTCGCGCTTGTCCAATCGCCATACAACGAGCCAACCCCTCCCTCTCCGGCAAGATCACCCATCGACGCGCCGCCGACCGACCCCGGGC
Source organism: Ignavibacteriota bacterium (assembly GCA_016707525.1). Taxonomy (NCBI): domain Bacteria; kingdom Pseudomonadati; phylum Ignavibacteriota; species Ignavibacteriota bacterium. Next base: position 55,847 of record JADJHP010000010.1, on the reverse strand, counting down.
CGCCAACCGGGGCCCAGGTCGAACCCTGGCCGAACAGATAGGACAGCGAGTGTTCGTAGCCACCGCGGATACTCAGGTCTTCGAGCCCATCCCGGTTGAGATCGCCGCAGTGGATCTCCATCGGGAGTGTCAGTTCCTTGATCACCTGTGCATTGCCGAAGATCCCGCTGCCTCCAGGCGCATGGAGGCGAACACTCCAGGAGTACGGTTCCACGATGGCGGCGCCGGAGGCGAGGCGGAGTCCCCGCGTGAGCGTGACCGTGACCACCTCTTCCACGAAGAAGCCTTCTACAAGATCGAAGACCACCGAGCTCCCGTCAGGTGCCGGCATGAGGCTCGCGAGGATGTGGCGGCCACTGCGTGTCCCGTACGCGACGATGGTGGTGTTGGTGAAGGACCCGATATCCATCGGCGCCGCGAATACGACACTGCAGCGGAGAGCTCCTGCCTGCCAGACAGAGGATGTACGAGGGAGGGCTTGCCGCACGGCCAGGCCATAGCCGGACAGCGGGATGGTCAGTGTGTCGAGTGTGGAGTCATTGTGAGCGAGGATCAGCGACGACGCATACGGCGCAACCGTTGTGGGCGTGAACGATATGCTCACCGTCGCGGAGTCATCCGGTGTGATGCGGAGCGCTGACGGGCTCACGGTGAACCGCGGATCGGCCGGGGCGCCGGCCTGTACCACGAGGTCGCTGGTGCCGCCGACATTCTTGACCTTCAGCGCGAAGGTCCGCGTACTGCCCGGTGCCACACCCCCGAACGCGCAGGTATCACGGTCGACAGCGATCCGTGGCGCCCCCGACCTGTTCTTGAGCAACGTCATCTCCGTGGTCAGCTCGTTGAGGAGGAGAATATCCAGATCGCCATCCCGGTCCCAGTCGACCACGGCCCAGTCCACCGGCGTGAGAGGGAGGCTGACGATGGCCTGGCGCGTGAGGGAACCGCTCCCGTTGTTCACGAAGACCGATACCGTGCGGGAAGAGACGTTGATGACGCTCACCTCGGGAACGCCGTCGATGTTCCAGTCATGGACGAGGAGTCCGATGGACCCCGTTCCGCCGGTCCGGGAGGAAAGCCCGGCATGGAACGATGCGCCGTTCTGATTGGTGAGTACCGTGAGTGTGTTCGTTGTCCCACTGACGCACACCAGATCGGGCCACCCGTCGTGGTTCATGTCTGCCGCCGCCACGTCGTCCGTGACAGCGCCGACGGAAATGTCTGACGGGCCGGTGAACGCGCCGGTGCCATCGTTCCTGAACATGCGCAGCACCGTTTCCCCGCGCGACACCATCACAAGGTCCAGATCGCCATCGAGATCCACATCGATGACGATCGTGCGTGAAGGTGTCGCGACCCTCATGGCCACGCAGGCGGAGTCGACCTTCCGGCCGCCGATGCCTTTGAACACCCGCACCGTGTCGCGGGCCTCGTAGGCCACGATGATATCTGACAGGCCATCGCCAGTGAGATCCTCCATCTGCACCCGCGAGGCATCGAACCCGACGCGTATCGGGTCCGCGGTCCAATAGCCATACGGGGGCCATGTCATGATGGAGGTCAGCTCTTCATGGTCGTCCTTCGCGAATACGAACTCCGCAGGAGGGACCCTGTCCAGATCTCCCACGGCAAGCCACCGGGGGAGGTGGTCGGAATAGACCCGTGGAGCAGGCATTTGCCACGAGCCCATGGCCGGATACTCGTAGAACGACACGCATCGGTTGGTCTGATGCCGGTCCACGATCTCGATGTCCGCGATACCATCCTGCGTGAAATCATGCAGGAGCATGTGAGCTCCCTGAGGGGTCCGCCCTTCAAAGGTCTGGACGTCGAAGGAGCTGCTTCCGTTTGCAGCAGTGGTTTCGAAGGTCCAGAGGAATGCGGGTATCGGTGCACCTCCCGCGTTCCGGAGCCACGGAGTGAGCATCACATCCACGCGTTCACCTGCCATCAGATCCGTTGTGGGATCGATGGTCAGGGTCATTGTGCCGGGATCATACGAGAGGGAGCGTACGTGCAGTCCGGACATGTGCCCCCACACCACAACGGCGCTGTCGACGAGCGATGCGGGGTCGATCGCCTGTGTGAAGACGACGCTGATGTTCGCATCCGGCAGTGCCGCGACGGAATACGGGGGTGGAGAGACGCTGGTGATCCACGAATGGGCAAACGAAAGATGGACGGTGCAGGCGAGGATGCAGGTCAGCCAGAGAGCGTTCCGGCGAGAAAGCATAGGATATCCTTCCACGGACCGATCCCCTGAATCGGCCGGGACAGGTGGCATCTGTAGTGCAGGGGCACCACCCTCTGTCGGGGTGCACAGCCTATGCTACAATGTCGGGCGCAAAAATGAGATTGTCAACGAGAGCAGAGTACGGCATTACCCATGTGTGCTCCCGTGCTTGCGCAGTAGTCGGCTTCCAGGCGAACACCTTTGGAGATCGTTGGGACGCCCCTCGATTCCAGATCATTTGGGGGGATTCGGGATCCATCCAGATGAATTCGGCGATACTCTGTGAAGCGCGTCACGTTTTTCGACGCCGCACTTGACAATTCACGATTCGTAGAGTACAATGAGTGTAGATGATGTGTGTATATCGTTTTCGTAGGGATCCCTGATCGGCCTCTCAGCCTTTGTTCGAGAGGCTTCGCCACCTCTAGAGGCCGAATCTCCTGCGTGCACACAGACACCCACCCTCGATCCAGCCGTAACCTGTTCTTCGCTTCCCTTATTCAATCATTCAGCAGTACCGACGATCCAACATCCAGTGGGGGCCCACCATGGACGGTCAACTGTCGCTGAACCGCTGTCTCCGCCAGCATCATTATCTCCTTCTCGCAATTCTCCTCTCACTGCTTGTTTTGGCTGACCAGGAAGCCTCAGGTCAGACGCCCATAAGCTACGGTCAGACGGTGCAGGGCACCATCAGCGTCAAGGGGGAGGTGCAGAAATATGAGTTCGACGGACAGGAGGGGGACAGGATCGTTCTCCGGGTCAACAGGATATCCGGTATCCACCCGGGATCCAGATATTCAGATCCGATGGAACTGTCGCAACCACTCAGGACACCTGGTCTGACAACTACAACTGGTATCGTGCGTGGATCGACACCTACACCCTTCCATCTACCGATACCTATACGGTCTTCATCTCCGATGACAATGGTGGGGAAACCGGGACCTTCATCTTCACGCTCCAGAGGACCAACAACCCGGCAAATCCTCAGCCTATTGTCTACGGCGAAACCCGCCGCGATACCATCGCGCTCACCACACAGATCAAAGTCTATCAGTTCACAGGTCAGGCAAACGACAGGATCGTCCTCCGGGTCAACAGGATATCCGGCATCCAGCCCCGGATCCAGATATTCAAATCCGATGGATCTGCCGTAACGACTCAGGACACCTGGTCTGACAACTACAACTGGTATCGTGCGTGGATCGACACCTACACCCTTCCATCCACCGACACCTATACGGTCTTCATCTCCGATGACAATGGTGGGGAAACCGGGACCTTCATCTTCACGCTCCAGAGGACCAACAACCCGGCAAATCCTCAGCCTATTGTCTACGGCGAAACCCGCCGCGATACCATCACGCTCACCACACAGATCAAAGTCTATCAGTTCACAGGTCAGGCAAACGACAGGATCGTCCTCCGGGTCAACAGGATATCCGGCATCCAGCCCCGGATCCAGATATTCAGATCCGATGGAACTGTCGCAACCACTCAGGACACCTGGTCTGACAACTACAACTGGTATCGTGCGTGGATCGACACCTACACCCTTCCATCCACCGACACCTATACGGTCTTCATCTCCGATGACAATGGTGGGGAAACCGGGACCTTCATCTTCACGCTCCAGAGGACCAACAACCCGGCAAATCCTCAGCCTATTGTCTACGGCGAAACCCGCCGCGATACCATCACGCTCACCACAGATCAAAGTCTATCAGTTCACGGGTCAGGCAAACGACAGGATCGTCCTCCGGGTCAACAGGATATCCGGCATCCAGCCCCGGATCCAGATATTCAGATCCGATGGATCTGCCGTAACGACTCAGGACACCTGGTCTGACAACTACAACTGGTATCGTGCGTGGATCGACACCTACACCCTTCCATCCACCGATACCTATACGGTCTTCATCTCCGATGACAATGGTGGGGAACCGGGACCTTCATCTTCACGCTCCAGGAGGACCAACAACCCGGCAAATCCTCAGCCTATTGTCTACGGCGAAACCCGCCGCGATACCATCACGCTCACCACACAGATCAAAGTCTATCAGTTCACAGGTCAGGCAAACGACAGGATCGTCCTCCGGGTCAACAGGATATCCGGCATCCAGCCCCGGATCCAGATATTCAGATCCGATGGAACTGTCGCAACCACTCAGGACACCTGGTCTGACAACTACAACTGGTATCGTGCGTGGATCGACACCTACACCCTTCCATCTACCGATACCTATACGGTCTTCATCTCCGATGACAATGGTGGGGAAACCGGGGCCTTCGTCTTCACGCTCCAGAGATCCAATAACCCGGCAGGGGTGTTCGCACTCCAAAGCGCTGATACGACCATCGGCAGAGTGCTCCTCCCGACGGGTATGTCGGCGTACTCTATTCCGGCAAGGGCCGGAGACACCCTCTGGGCCTGGGTCCAAAGAGATTCAGGCAGCATCAACCCGCTTCTTAACATGTACCTAGCCGATGGGAGCAGTTGGAAGGCTGGCTCCGGGACTGGTGCGCTCGTGATCAGTGCGCAGATCGTGCCGGCCTCCGGAATGTTGTGGATCTTGCTCGGAGATGACAATGGCTTTGAGATGGGCCGGTACCGTATCAGCGTCCGCATTTCCCCACGAGCAGAGGATATCGCCTACGGCCAGACGATCAAGGATTCGATCATCGTCGGAGCCCCCTTCAGATTGTACCAGTGCGCCGCAGAGGCAGGGGATAGAATGATCCTGCACGTCAATCGTACTGACCGCACCTTAAAGCCGGGAGTGCGCGTCTACACTCCTGGTGGTATCCACATCCTCGGACAGACACCGATCCCCGACGGAGAGGCCTATGCGCGGACCTGGATCGACACACTGAAACTCACATCTTCCGGATATCATAGGATCACCGTCTCTCATCTCTACGGAAGCGAAGAGGGAACGTTCTACCTCACCCTGCAACGGGCAAATGATCCGGTCAATGCGAGTCCTCTCGATAGCGGGAAAGCCGTCACCGGGAGAGTTCAGCATCCGACACAAATGCTTGCATACACGATCGGGGTCACAGAGGGAGACACTCTTTGGGCCACGGTCCAACGTGATTCAGGAGATATCACGCCCTCGATGAGCATTTTTCTGCCGGATGGGACCTTGCTGGCCGACGCAAAGGCAACGTCCGGTGAGACTCCCGCCACAATTAGTGGTGTCGCTATCCCGCTGACAGGACAACTCGGGATACTCATTGGTGATACTGCCGGATTTGTCCCTGGGAGGATCGCGATATCAGTGGGCTATTCCTCAGGTGCGGTCATCGCCTACGGTCAAACGATCCACGACTCGATCATGAGCGGGTCACATATCAGGAGATACGGATTCGAAGGAATTATTGGTGATCGACTGATACTTCGCATCAATCGGGCATCGGGAAGTCTGAACCCTTGCGTGGTGGTGACGAATCCCGATGGAACAGTGGGTGTAGCACAATACCGAGTTCTCGGCGACTCAACGTACGCCCGCTCTTGGATCGGCAATGTTGTCCTGCCCTCATCGGGATACTACAAGATCAGCGTGATGGACTCGTCACGCAGCAGAACCGGAGACTTCTATCTCAGCCTTCAGAAATCGAATACACCCTTAGGTGCAGAGCGGTGCGCGCCATGTAACATTGCCGGATTCACAGGGGTGTGCCTTGATACCACATTTGCCACGATCTTGCTCCCAACACAAATGAATCCGTTCGTCTTCTATGGGGGCTACAGGCGCGCGGTGACAATAACTGCCTTTTCAGATTCCGGTAGCTTACGTCCATTGATTGAACTTTTCCGTCCGGATGGAACCTTACTCGCCAGGGGAGCCTGGCAATCATCTGACACCAGCCATTCGTCAATACTGATTCCAAGAACCGAGCTGGGAGAAACCAAGGACTACTTCTTCATTGTCGGCGACCGATTCGGAAGTTACACTGGTCGTTGCTCACTGCAGATCAAGATCGAGCCAACCATCGGCGTCAAATCACACCCGGAGTCATCATCGGACGAGCTGCCATCAGTCTACCAATTGTGCCAGAACTACCCCAACCCTTTCAACCCCTCGACCGAGATCGAGTATCACGTCCCGACCACTTCCTTCGTGACACTCACTCTATATGACCTGCTTGGACGTGAGGTTGCACTGCTGGTGAGCGGAGTACGGGAACCCGGTCGTCACCGGGCCACCGTGGATGGAACCCATCTGTCGAGTGGAGTATACCTCTGCGTGATGAGATCAGGTGATTTCGTTGGAACGGTGCGCCTCTTGTTGCTCAAATAGGCTCGTCACAGAGTATCTTCGCGTACCTGGTGACCCACACACTCACCCATCTTACAGCACAGGCCGCCCCGAAGGGCGGCCTGTGCTGTTTGCATTCGGAACAGAGCGCAGTCAATTCTTCTTTTTCGCCTCCAACGCCCGGATCACCCGAGGGGGACCGCCGATCGCCAGATGACCTTCACATGAACCCCGTCTCCAGCGCTGCCGCCCATTCCGGCCTGCCGTTCTTGCGTGCTTGCTTCGCCGCAGCCTTGTGATCGTACGGAAGCGCGACGTGATCGACGGAGCAAGACTCGCCATCGACCGTGATGATGGCATACCGCGCATGGGGCGATCCGCATTCGACGACATGGGGCTGCACGCCATCATCAGCATAGGCCTGCAACCCGACGCTCCCCGGATTCACGATCACGGTGCCGTTCGCCGCATGGACCACGCGCGGGGTGTGCGAGTGTCCGCACAGTATGATCTTCGCCTCGATACCATGCACCCGGACGGTCAGCTCTCCGGGTGTCGCCCTCCTCAAACGCCCATGCTCAATGGTATCGGCAAGATACGCCATGTCGTCCGACGGTGTGCCGTGACAGAGCCACATGCCATCCGCCCCCTGCTTCACAGGCGGCAGGCCCTTCAACCATTCAAAGTGTTCCCGCTCCAGATGCTTGTGCGCATACGCATCGGATGGTCCCATGGACCCCGGATCGTCGTGCGAGAGCGACCGGTCGTGGTTCCCCCGGATGTGTGTCCACGACAACTTCATGAGTGTGTCCACCGTCTCGCGCGGCCAGAGAGGCCCCGAAGCGTGGTCGCCGAGGTTCACGACCGTCCCGATGCCGCGGCGCGTGATGTCCGCGATCACTTGCTCCAGGGCAAGCATGTTCCCATGGATGTCCGCAACAGCCGCGAATCTGGTCATGGACGGCCTCCCTGCGAAAGATGGTGGTCCTGTGCGACCGATATCAGAAACTCCCGAACTTGAACCCGATCATCCAGGAGACTCCACGCAACTCACTGTTGCTCGTGAGCGGACGCTGTGTGCCGGTGATGTCGGTCGGGACTCCCACCCCGGATACATGTCGGTACGAGATCCCGGCGTTGATGCGGAAGAACGAGACCACATTCAGTTCGAGGTCGATCCCCGGTTCGATGATGAAGAACGTATCGAACTTGTTGTCGATCCCGAGACTGAGATCGAAGTCGTCTCCCCAGTATCCGGTCCTGTACCCCACAGCACCCGCACCGATCAGAACCGGGACCGTTAGATGCACGACCCTGTCCGATTGCAGGATGAACTCGAGTTCGAGACCGCCGTATCCGAGCATGAGCTTATCCTGGTTGAAGAGTCCCGGGACCGTGGGACGAACATCCGAGACGAGTCCGTATCCGCCTCCGCCGATGACGAAGGTATGATTGATGATCCACCCGCCACGCCCACCGACAAGGACGGCGTCCTGACCGTTGATGCGTGTGACCTTGACGACAGGACCGCCAAAGCCGCCGTGGGAGACCTCGCCGCTGAGCAGTGTTGCTTCCTGGGCCAGCGCAAGGACGGGAAGGAGCATGAGGAGGAACAGAAGCCGCGTTTTCATGGATTGAACCCTGTTATTGCCGGATAATGGTATGCTGCAAGGACTTGCAGTATATCGTTATACGGGGAGATCTGAGTCGCGTTGCGCAGGCCGACGTCACTTCGTCTGTCCGTTCACCGGCGGGCGTTCATAGAAATAGGGCGCCCTCATCGTCGCCATCCCTACCTGCGACTTCCCTCCTTTGAGATAGCTGCCGTACGGCACCGTGCGCGAGGTACCGCCCCCGTATCCTTCATACCACATGTAGTACACGCCGTTCATCTTCTCGACCGTCGTGAACCATATCGCTCCTTCATCCCACGCACCTTCCTCGCCCCGGCTGAACACCGGGTTGCGCGGGTACTTCGTCCACTGCACCAGGTCGGTGGATGTCGCTAGCCCGGCATGATACGGGTAGTCCTTGTTGATGTCCGACCCACAGTAGAGCATATAATAGAGCAAGCCCTCTTTGAAGATCCGCGGCGTCTCCACCGTGAAGGAATCCCATTCCCCCTCCTTGCCTACCGGAAGCACCGGCCCGGCCTGCGGCTCGATGAAGTGATAGCCGTCGCCCGAAGTTGCATAGTGCAACTGGAACCCCTTTCTTCCCGGTACGGCTTTCCAGAAGTACAGATAGAACACATCATCCTTCACGACGACTTCCGGCGCGCCGCCGATCACCACGGGGTTGCCTTCGTACTTGGTGAAATTCCTTCCATCGTTGGACACCGCCATGCATACGCTCCGGTCTTCACGCGGACTCGAAGCAGTATAATAGAGATAGACCTTTCCTTTGTACAGGACCGTCGCGGGATCCAGTGCGTGGTTCTCGTCCCATGTACCCGGCCCACCCACGTCAACGATGGGCGATGGATGGATGTTCCAGGTGGATCCGTCGAACTCTTTGCGCGGAATGGTCGCGACCCCGATACGATCGTGTCCGCCCTGTTGTCCGCGGAAGTACATGAAGCAGGTGTCGCCCCATACCAACAGATCCGGGTTGGCACACTGCACATCACGCCAGGTGCCGGGCGTGGCAGCAAAGACAGGGTTGCGCGAATGACGCACCCATGTGAACATGGACGAATCGGGGGTGCCCGCGCCGGCATGGGCTGCAATGCCGATGATCGATGTGATGATCAGCAGGAGAGACGGGACGATGCGCATGGACGGCTTTCAGAAGATCGGAGAGTTCCAACCGGGAGTCGGTCTGATGCTAACATACTGAGACCCACAACCGTTGTCAAGCCTGCACACCGTATCGCGGCGCACTCCCGCAACAACCGCTGCGTTCCACCGTACGAAAAGAAAGAAGGACGCTCATTGAAGAAGGCCCGTGGTCACACTCTCCCGCGGGCCTTCATTGTTTTCCGGGGGCATAGCTCACAGAACAGACACCACACGACTCCACACACATGACGATGACCCCCGACATATCCGAACAACAGCGCGCCCGGAAGGGACTGGCGATATTCCTGACACTCACGATCATCGGTACCGTGCCGTTGCTGACAGCGGTGATCGGATCCGGCCGACGCGTTGAAGACCCCGCCATGCTGCCGTTCATGGTCGCCCTCATGTGGGTGCCGGCACTGGCGTCATTCATCACACGACTCGTGCAGCGCGAGGGATTCAGCGATGTTTCGTTCCGCGTGGGCGGACGCGGTGGTATGCGCGCGATCGGCGCCGCGCTCGCCTTTCCTGCGGCCGTCGGCTTCGTCGCGTACGGAGCTGCCTGGCTCACCGGGTTGGCGCAGTTTGTTGTTCCCACGGGGGGGTGGTATGTTGGCATGGAACCCGGCGTCGTGCGGTTCCTTCTGGCGGTGGCGACAGCAACGATCGTGGGTGGTGTCGTGGGAATGATCACCGCCGCGGGCGAGGAATTCGGTTGGCGCGGATATCTTCTCCCCCGTCTCGTGCAGGCGGGCATCCGTTGGCCACTGACGGTCAGCGGCATCATCTGGGGGCTCTGGCATGTCCCGGCCATACTCACCGGACAGTATGGAGCAGGCACCCGGCCGCTTCTGGCTGCAGCCCTCTTCCTGGTCTTCGCTGTCGGGATGTCCGTCTTCTGGGGAACGCTCCGGTTACGAACAGGCAGCGTGTGGAGCGCGGTGATCGGACACGCCGCATGGAATGCAGTGATCGAAGGGCCGTTCACCAGCTATACCGGCGGCGTTGATCGCGGTCTGTGGCTCGGAGAATCCGGTGTGCTGGTTGCGGTGGTCGTGAGCGCTGTCGGATATCTCATCTGGCGGAGGCTGCATGCGGCGGGACCGGTGATCACTCACGCAGATCCTTCGATCTCTTCCGCGCACGGGGCCGTGGTTCGCTGATCGGGCGGCCGGACAATGAGCGGAAACGTACGGGTCAGTTTCCCTGCTGCGCCACGTCGGCCTGGCGCCTGACCCGCACCGCTTCCTTCACCAACTGCCTGCCATCCCAATACCGGACGCGGCTTTTGAGCTCATCCAAATATGCCCGGTCGATCGGTCCGCGGACCAGTCCGCGCTGCAGAAGCTCACGCCGCACGTCATCGGTGTGATTGTTGCTCTTGACCTCGAGGACCTTCATATCCCTGTCGAACAGAAAATCGATCTCGAAGAACCCCGCCGGATCTTCGCCCGGCCGGGTGGATGAACGGACGAGGATCATCGTCGGTGTGATGTCACGGAATTCGGGTGGCGCCGGCAGGGTCTTCAGCGCAACATTCATATCCGTTGTCGGAAGTTCAATGTAATACTCTTCTGCCTCCGACACGGGGAAATGAAATCCCGGATTCCTGGTGGACCGCCCGACGCTGGTGACCTTTGCCGGATCGAGGACAACGATCACCGACGTGATACCGTGCGTCGTATCATCCGCATCGCTGGTCCCCGCAAGCAGGATCTGCTTCGAGTGTCCCGGGCTGGAAGGAAGACACGAGATCTCCCGCAACTGTCCGAAGTGCCAGTACCCTCCCAGGAGCGCACCCATTGCATCCATGCGGATCGTCACACCCGGCGATCGGTCGCGGCTGTTCCCTGTGACCCAGATCTCCGGACGGCCGGTTGCCACAACGTCATCGACGAGCATCGATCCGATATCGATGGCGGGCACATACGACCGGTTGAGGTAATTGAATTCTTCAGAGAACTCCCGTTCTCTCAGGAGGTTCTTCCTCGCATCGTAGATGCGCAATGAACCGGGGTACGTCGCGTCGTTCTGGGGAAGGACCGTGATCACTTCATTGACATGGTCGCCGTCCAGATCGCGGATGCTGAGATACTTCGCCACGCTCGCCTCCGGTGCACGTCCGTATTCGGTCAGATTCGCGTTGGCGCGAAGGTCCCAGAGCGGTTTGTTCTCAGCATTCCGGATCTCCACAAGGCCTTGATCTTGCACATAGTGGGGGTACGACGGATTCTTTTCCACGCCCTGTGCGGGCCAGGAGAGATACAGCAGAAGTCCGAGCGCGCCGAGAATGAACGTGGATCCCGCAGACGCAGCTACGGGATGGTGGCGCACGAATCTCTGTGCCCTCGCGAGCGGGCCGAAGCGCTCCACGGGGATGGTGCGGATGTCCCGGCGGTAGGCAGGGCCGACGTTCATTTCACGCCGGGCCAGGGCTCCGCTGTTTGCGGCCATCCCGGTTCCGACCTCCGGGAGATGCGCATGAAAACCGGCGTAGTAGTCCCTCATGCGGGCCACAAGATCGCCACAGGTGGCGCATTCGGCAAGATGCGCTTCGATCGCCGCCCTCTGGTCCCGGACCCGGCCCGAGCCGGTCACATAGAGTTCCAGGGTATGTTCGTCACAATGAACCATCACCTCTACCTTTGCGCATCCGGCCGTCCATGCTGAAACCTGACCGGATTCATTTGAGATGTTCAGCCACACGCTGGTGCATGTAGCGGGCCATATATTCGATCCGGGATCGGTGCATACGCTTGTAGCACTCCTCCGCTACATCCCCCAATTCCCCCTTCAGAGCCGAGAACAACGATAGTTCATTCCCGGCGTCCTCTGCGATGCGCGTGACGAGGATACTCTGGATCGCATTCAGGTATGCCGTGAACTCCTCCAGCGTTACCTTCCCCTTCCCCACGTACTCCCGTTGAAATCGTTCACCGGTTTCCCGGCGAGCAACGGCAACGATCTCCAGAGCCGCATCTTCCGCAAGCGCGTCGGGACGCACCGCCGACTCCCGATGCGCATAGTGGCCTTCATGCACTTCCTTGATGAGCAGGACCACCGGCATCAACGGTATCACCCGGCATGCGTCATGCACCCCGGCCAACGCCTCGTGCAGCCGGCTCATGAACACGGGGATCAGCGCAGACAGCGAGTAGGCGTTCCACACCACCTGTGCGAGTCGCGCATCGGCCAGGTACGGAAGATGGTACTGCGGGTCGATGCCCGCGGGGACGAGCAGTGTTTCGCCGAAGCGCTCTGTCTCTTCGAAGAGTCCGCTCATCGAGGCAGCAAGGCGGACGTTGCGCGTGATGCGGAAGAAGAGGCTGTCGGTATCGGCGATCAGGCGGGAGAGGGTCCGGTTCGTCTTTGCAAACACGAGCCTGCGGAGATGGACCAGGATCTCCGCGCTGTCCGCGGTACCGGGGGAAAGGTCCTTGAAGAACGCCTGCAGGTCGGTGAACACCCCTGCATCATCTCTTCTGAAGAGCTCTGCGATGCAATCGTAGGCGAGGTCGGCATGGCTGACGCCATGGAACTCCATCATCCGCCACGCGCTGCGTTTGCTGCGGACGTGCGTAAGTGCCAGCGCATGGCACACCGCGATCACGGCGTCCACCTGCTGGCGGGTCGCGCGGCCGTCCAGAAGCGCCGACAGGTTCTCCTGCAATGATGTGACGCGGTCGTCCACGGTGTTGTCAGTCACACAGGAGGGTCATGTCGTGGGAGCGGGGTTCACGCACGAAGGGGCACCAGGAAAGAGCACCGGATCTCGCGGCAGCGCGGGAGCGAACCAGAGATCATCGGAGGAGGATACTGCGCGCGTTCCATGGATCTAACCATCAGTATGCGGGTTTCGGATCATCCGGGATGTGCACCGATCCGTTCTGAAAAAGTATAGGGAATCGCCACGGCAGAATCAACATCGAACTGCGACAACAACCAGAGGGATCATGCGGTCCCGGTGCCGTCTGAGGAGACTATGCCCCGGGCTTTTCGCACAGCTTTTTGAGCACTTTCAGGGCGTTCGGCCAGGTGTCATTCATCATCGTGACATACTCGTCTTCGATCTGCATGTCGACCTTGAGTTCCGTTCCGCTCCCGAGATCCGTGAACGTATAGTTTTCGAACGACGGCGTCCATTTCTTCACCTCGTCGCTGGTCGTATCCACTTCACCGTTCATGATCAGGCCGATGTGTTCGATGGAGATGAACTGGTGCGGGATATTCTCCTTGATCCGGCTGAACATCCCCGCTTCGCCGCCGTCGTCAGTAGGTGCGAGGAACCGTATCTCGCTCCCCTTTTTCCAGCTCCCTTCATAGTAGCAGCCGTCGCGGAACGGGCGGGTCCATTCACGATACGTACGGTCCTCCAGCATGGTGGTCCAGACGGTCGTACGGCCGGCGTTGATGAGGATCGAATAGTGCAGTGTGGTCATGGGTGCCTCCTGGATTTGGTCTCAGGGAGTAGCAACTGCCAGCATCGGGAGATGGGGGATGTAGTAGGCAACGCATGGCCCCGGAAGGAGGTTCCCGCCTCAGGAACACGATGCAGGGTTCGCATGGTATGACCTGTACCATCCGGATCTGCGGCACCCTCCCCCTGTTCCCCACGGGCGTCGCAGGCATCGCGCCAGAGCCCGGGATGCCGTGCGCCCACACGGAAGAGCCCCGCTGCTACCGGGGCTCTTCCGTGATACACGTACGACATCACCACAACTCCTATTTCACGAGCATCAACCGTACCGTCTTCACGAACGAACCGGTGGTCATCCGTGCGAAGTACGCTCCGCTTGGCAGGTCGGATGCGTTGAACGTGACCTGGTGATACCCCGCCTCCTGCTTCCCGTTCACCAGCACCCCGACTTCACGCCCCAGCATGTCGTACATCGTGATGCGCACCTGCCCCGCCTCGGGCAACGCATACGGTATCACTGTTGCAGGGTTGAATGGATTCGGATAGTTCTGGTTCAACGCGATCGCTGTTGGCAGACCTTCCGTGCCTTCGATCCCCGTAGCGACGTTCTCGACGATGATGGGTTCGGACAACGACTCCGTGCCGTCCAGGTCCGTCTGCCGGAGCCTGTACACCCATTTCCCCGGTGCGGCGTGCGGATCGATGAACGTGTAGGTGTGCGGGGCCAGCGTGGTGCCGTTCCCCGCAACAAAGCTGCCGGGGATGGTGCTGAATGACTGCACCGCACGCACGGTGTCCTTCTGTACCTCGAACCCGAAGTTGTTGATCTCCGATGCGGTCGTCCACTCGAGCTTCACGCCATCCCCCCCGGGTGCCGCACGGAATGACGACAACTGCACGGGCAGCGCCGTGGCCTTGAAGATCGCACGGGCGGCAACATCATACGTCCCGAGCAGACTGAACGTCGATCCGTTCGCCGAGTAGTACGAGAGGCCGGTGGCGGGGCCGGTGATATCGATCGGTACCACGTACCCCCCCGAGGTACGCTGGAAGTAGATCCGCACGTAGACCGGGATGCCTTCACTCACATTGATGGCCGGCGAGAAATTCAGCTTCACGAAATCGGTGACCGCATCGGAACTGACCATCACGGCACTCCCGATCGGATCCGACAACACGCCGCCCGAGAACGTCTGATAGCACCGCGCGGTGATGTTCGTATAGCGGTTCGCATAGCTGAACACACGGATGCCGGTGATCTGTCCCGTGAGCGGCGGAACGCATGCGATCATGCCGTACCCCGTGGTGGCCGATGCGCTGCCGTAGCCATACCCCTCGTACCAGCGGTAGAACTGCAACGCGGTGCCATTGTACGGCGGAACGGTTACCGTCGCCGACATCACCGGCGACGGCGCGGAGATATCGGTGATCGACAGGCCGCTGGAGGCGCCGTTCCAGAGATGGGTGTTCGGCACCGAACTGCCATCCAATGTCGTGTTGCCCGAGTTCCCGGGATACGGATCGCCGGAGTCACCGCGGTTGTTGCTGGTCGCAAGATCCTCCAGGCCGTCCGCTTCATACAGCTTTACGCCGAGATGACCGTTCGACACGTTGATATTGTTCGACGCCGGCCAGATCTCCGCAAGGTTCTTGTCCACATGATAGACCAGGAGGCCCGAGGCCGGAAGATTCAGATCGAACCCGGTCTTCTGTCTGTTCTCGATCAACACATACTCATCGCCCATGCAATCGTCGAGCCAGATCGCGTATGCCTCCGCATTGGTCTCTGCCTGTGCGATGTTCAACGTACCGCTCGAAGGGATGATCGCGGGAGTGACGAAGCCCAGCATGGCTTTGCAGTACGCCGACATGTGCGCGGGACGTTCCGGACTGTCGCCGTCGGCCCCCCAGCTGCCCGATGCCATCAGGCACCAGTTCCCGAGTCCCTCGGCGTCGCCATTGGTTGCTCCGTTCGTATCATACAGGTCCGGCAATCCCAGCGCGTGGCCGTATTCATGGCAGAACACCCCGATCTCCACGTGCTGCGTACCATAGAGTTCGGGCATGATGATGTAGGGTTCGATCGTCACGCCGTCGTAGGTCCGTGTGTACGACGCGCCGAGTGAGCCCGAATGGGACCAGATGTACTGGGTCTGTCCGCCCTCCTCCGCACCCTTGCCGGCATGCACGATGAAGAGTCCATCCACTTCCCCGTCACCATCGTTGTCGTACCTGGAAAAGTCCACCCCGTTCGCCTGGCCGGCATCGATGGCAGCGGCGATCATTTCATGGACGTGGGTGGTGAAGTTCGCGTTGCTGTAGGCATAATACGACGACGGCTGCGCCGCTGTCACCCAGTTCTGGTAGTCGGCGGCAACCGATACGGTGCCGTACGAAACCTCTTTGTAGTACGCGCTCATGCCGCCGATGCCGCCCTTCCAGGAATCGTCGTTGACCATCTCCTGGAAACTGACGGCGGTCTGTGTGGCGGTGAGGTTCGAGAACTGCACGCACAGGATCAACACATTCAGCGTCGTCGCCTGTCCGCGCGCTGCACCGCGGCGTGCCTGCTGGAGGACCGCCCTGTCGGAGATCGTCCGCTCGATCGCGGTCACCTGCACGCGCTCGGCGATCGCCGCCGGCGATTCCCGCAGATGCTTCGTGAGCGTCATGAGTGCTGCACTCCGCTGCGAGGCGTTGCCGCCGTTCACGCGGAACGGGCCGGGCGTGAACCGCCCCGCTCCATCCAGCGTCGCATAATAATAGTAGCTGTCCTGCCCCTGCACCACAACGTATCCATCGGTCGTCTCGGTGAAGTTGTAGCGCTCATCACCGAACCCGATCACGGTCACGGTCGAGCCATCGGGCTGTGGGACGACGGTCGGCGTGCGCTTTGCCGTGACGGCGAGGGCAGTAGCACTGCACAGAAGCAACAGGAACAGTTTCTTCATGGCGTAGATCCCCGATATGATCGGATTCCGGCATCGTGTGATGTCGCGACAACGGGCTGCCGGTGCATCGTGATAGGCAAGGGGGGTCCCCTGCCTGTGTGCCTCAAGTGATCGAAACGTCGGAAAGCTCGTAGGTAGGCTGGCAGGCCGAGGAGGCCTGCGATTCGCTTCTTGATATTCGCAAATTATTGAGCCAAATTCCATTGCAGCAACTTGTGCACTCCCAAAGTATCATGGCCCCATGACAATTCATATGCGCCCCGTCACATGCCCGGAAATGGATTAACAGCAGAAGCACGGCGTGTGCCAGCCGATCGGCCTGGATGCATTCGGAGCAATGATGAGGCTGCGGCAGTGAGCCCACGACAGACGATCCGGTCCGGGGAGGAACACCCCACGCTCCTCGATCTCGCACGCTCCTCGCTCCCCCGGCTCGATGCACGATGGCCCCGCTACGCCCGCTACATCACGACGGTGAACGTACGGCCGCGCACGGCACTCCTGAAAGAAGGCGATGTCCCACGGAAGATGTTCTTCGTGAAGAAGGGATGTCTCCGCGCGTCGATCCATGCGCGCGGCAAAGATGTAACGTTTCAGTTCTTCTTCGAAGGGGATGCCGTAGCTTCGATCGAGGGATTCCGCTCCGCCCAACCGAGCCCCATCGCCATCACCGCCGTCGAATCCAGCGAGCTTGTTGTCCTGACGAAGGAAGGATTCGACCTTATGGTGCGGGAGAACCCGGGACTGAAGGACCTCATCCTGGAGCAGGCGCTCCGCAGGCTCAACACCTATGCACGGCTGTTCCTGTCATATCTCCGCGATACACCGCGGCAACGCTACCTCGCGCTGGTGCGGGACGACCCGCGCATCCTCGAACGCGTGCCGCAGCACCTCATCGCATCGTACCTGGGCATCACCCCTGTCTCCCTCAGCCGCATCCGACACCGGCGCTGAGCGGCATTTCTTATCCTTTGTTAACAACCCCGGGATCCGTCGCTCCGTCTCATATGTAGGAGTCGTCGCACACACTATGAGTGAGATCAGGATGCGTGTATCGTTCAAACATCATCGCACCGCCTCAACACGGTTCGTCACATTGGACACCGCCCGATGCCAGGCATGCTGGGAATGCGTTGAGGAGTGTCACAGGACCGTGATCGGAAGGTTGATCTCCTCGGCCACAGGCATGCTGTGATCCGGGACTCCCGCTGCGTGCGGCGGATGTCTGAAGTGTGTACGGACATGCGCACACGGAGCGTTCACAGCAAACAAGGAACAGAACCCGGGAGGTACCATGGAAGCGGAAACATCACGGAAACCATTCAACACGCGGGGATTCATCGCCATCCTGCTGGTCACGGCAGGAGCGATCCTGCCGGTGTCGGGGGTTATGAATCATCAACTGCAGATGGACACGCTTACGACGGCAAGGCATTTCTGGATGGCGGTGCACAATATGGCGGCCACACTCTTCGTGCTCGCTTCTGCCGCCCACATTGTACTGAACTGGAAACCGCTCGTACATCACTGCCGCAAGAGCGCACAGATGGTGCTGACGAAGGAAGCCGGCGTGGCCCTCGCTGTGGTCCTGGGTGTGGTCGGGCTCTTTGCGGGACACGCGCTGCATGTGCGGTAGTAGCACGAGGCCGGCTCAAGGCTCCTCCGGTCCGGAGGGCATGGCGCAAACGCGTGGACCATGTCGCCGGGCCGGGTGCGCTCTACATCAACCAGAACAGGACCGCCGCGCTCAGAAGATTGCCGGCGATGTGATACGAACCCACGACCACTGCGTATAGGTACGGCCGGGGCATGTTGGGGGCGACAGCGTTCGTTGCACGCCGCAGTGCTCTTCCTGAAGATGCCGCACAGCAGCCGCTTACGGCAGATCGCTCGCCCCCATGAGGTAGGCATCGATGGCCTTCGCCACCTTGCGCCCCTCGGCGATGGCCCACACCACAAGCGACTGTCCGCGCCGCATGTCGCCCGCCGAGAACACGCCCGGCACCGACGACATGTACTGCCCGTCGGTCTTCACGTTCCCGCGCGCATCGAGCTCCACGTTCAACTGCTCCAGCAACCCCTTCTGCTTCGGGCCCGTGAACCCCATCGCAATGAGCACGAGGTCGGCATCGATCGTGAAGTCGGTGCCTGCCACCGGCGCGAACGACGGCGGCGGGCCGACCTGCACCAGATGCAATCGCTTCACGTTCCCTTGATCGTCGCCCTCGAATTTCGTTGTTGCAACACCCCACTGGCGCTCGCCACCCTCTTCATGTGACGTTTCCGTGCGGAGCTGCATCGGC
Source organism: Ignavibacteriota bacterium (assembly GCA_016707525.1). Lineage (NCBI taxonomy): Bacteria > Pseudomonadati > Ignavibacteriota > Ignavibacteriota bacterium. The sequence goes on along the minus strand of JADJHP010000010.1, from coordinate 36,895 downwards.
CACAGCGGCCACGGCGTGGATGCCGCACGCTCCAACGGCGGCTTGGGCATGATCTCCAGCTGATGGATCACCGTTGCGCCCTGGCGTATCGACGTGCCAAGACAGTCGGCGCCGGTATCGCCTCCGCCGATGATGACCACACTCTTCCCCGTCGCAAGGATCTCGTGCGTCGGATCGATCTTGTCGCCGGCAACGCGATGATTCTGCTGCGGCAGGAACTCCATCGCGAAATGGATCCCCTTCAGCTCGCGGCCGGGTATGGGCAGATCGCGCGGTGCCTCCGCGCCGCCGCACAACACCACGGCGTCGTAGTTCCTGCGCAGTTCCTCGGCGGCGATGTTGCCGCCGACGTTCGCACGCGTGGTAAACACGACACCCTCCGACTGCATCTGCTCGATGCGACGGTCAATGAGTTCCTTCTCCAGCTTGAAATCCGGGATGCCGTACCGCAGCAGGCCGCCCGGACGATCGTTCTTCTCATAGACCGTCACGTGGTGCCCCGCGCGGTTCAACTGCTGCGCGGCGGCAAGCCCCGACGGCCCCGAACCGATGACGGCGATCCGTTTGCCCGAGCGGCGCAACGGACGCTCGGCCCTGATCCATCCTTTCTGGAACGCATGGTCCACGATGGACCGCTCAATGGCTTTGATGGACACCGGCGGGTCGGTGATGCCGAGGACGCATGCCGTTTCGCACGGAGCCGGACAGATGCGGCCGGTGAACTCCGGGAAGTTGTTGGTGGAATGCAGGATCGTGATCGCTTCCTTCCACCGCCCCTTGTACACCAGGTCGTTCCAGTGCGGGATCACGTTGTTCACCGGGCATCCGTTATGACAGAACGGAAGTCCGCAGTCCATGCACCGCGCCGCCTGCGTCTGCACCTTCTGTGCGGGGAAGTTCACGTAGATCTCGTTGTAGTCCTTCGTCCGCTCTTCTACCTCCCGCCGCTGCGGAGTCTCGCGCTGAAATTCCAGGAACCCTGTCGGCTTACCCATGGACCGCCTCCTTCTCCGCCTGCTGCACGGACGTTGCCTTCTGACTCCGGGTGGCCAGCACCCGCTTATAGTCCTGCGGGAACACCTTCACGAATTTCGGCCCCAGCGTGTCCCAGTTGTCGAGGATGAACGCCCCACGCTTGCTCTCTGTGGCGTCCACATGCTTGCGGATGAGCGCCTGCACCGTTTCCTCGTCCTCCGCCGACAGCGGATCGAGGTCCACGATCGCCCGGTTGCATTTCGTTGCCGCAAAATCGCCCGTCTCATCCAGCACGTACGCGATACCGCCCGACATCCCCGCTGCGAAGTTCTTCCCGGTCTTCCCCAGCACCACCACGGTGCCGTTGGTCATGTACTCGCAGCCGTGCGACCCGACCGCCTCCACCACCGCGCTCGCGCCCGAGTTGCGCACCGCGAAGCGCTCGCCCGCCTTGCCGTTGAAGAACGCCTCGCCGCTCGTGGCGCCGTACAGCACCACGTTGCCGACGATCATGTTCTCGTCCGCTGCATAGTTGGAGTTCCTGGGATGGAACACGATCACCTTGCCGCCGGACAGTCCCTTGCCCACATAGTCGTTCGCGTCGCCTTCGAGGCGGAGGGTCACACCCTTCGCCAGGAACGCGCCGAAGCTCTGTCCGGCCGAACCGGTGAAGTTGATGGTGATCGTATCTTCCGGCAACCCGGCCGAGCCGTGACGCCGCGCGATCTCGCCACTCAGCATCGCACCCACCGTGCGGTGCACATTCTTGATCGGCAACGTCAACGCCAGCGGCGTGTGGTCGTCGAGCGCCTTCTTTGCTTTGTCGATGAGCTGGAAGTCGATCGCTTCGTTCAGTCCATGGTCCTGACTGATCACGCACCGCCGTGCCACGCGCAGCGGGATCGTGGGCTGGTGCAGGATCGCCGAGAGGTCGAGCCCCTTCGCCTTCCAGTGTTCGATCGCCGGGCGCGATGCGACCATATCCACGCGGCCGATCATTTCGTCCATGGTGCGGAAGCCGAGGCGTGCCATGTATTCGCGCACCTCTTCGGCAACATAGAAGAAGAAGTTGATCACATGCTCCGGCGTGCCCTGGAAGTTCTTCGTCAGCGTCGGATCCTGCGTGGCGATACCCACCGGACAGGTATTCAGGTGGCACTTGCGCATCATGATGCAGCCCATCGCGATGAGGGGCGTCGTCGCAAAGCCGAACTCCTCGGCGCCCAGCAGCGCTGCGATCACCACATCGCGGCCGTTCTGAAGTTTCCCGTCGGTTTGAATACGCACGCGGCTGCGGAGGTCGTTGAGCAGGAGCACCTGCTGCGTCTCCGCGAGGCCCAGCTCCCACGGCGTGCCTGCATGCCTGATCGAGGTAAGGGGCGACGCACCCGTACCGCCGCTGTCGCCGCTGATAAGAATAAGGTCCGCATGCGCCTTCGCCACGCCGGCGGCCACGGTGCCCACGCCGACCTCGGACACCAGCTTCACCGAGATGGTAGCGCGCGGGTTCACGTTCTTCAGGTCGAAGATGAGCTGCGCCAGGTCCTCGATCGAATAGATGTCGTGGTGCGGCGGCGGCGAGATGAGTCCCACCCCGGCGATGGAATGACGCACTTTCGCAATGATGGCATCGACCTTGTGTCCGGGGAGCTGTCCGCCCTCGCCGGGCTTCGCTCCCTGGGCGATCTTGATCTGGATCTCGTCCGCGTTGATCAGGTAGTTCGCCGTCACCCCGAAGCGTGCCGACGCCACCTGCTTGATCGCGCTGCGGCGGAGGTCGCCGTTGGCGTCGCGTACGAAGCGCTCTTCCTCTTCACCGCCCTCACCGGTATTGGAGCGGCCGCCGATGCGGTTCATGGCGATCGCGAGCGTCTCATGGGCCTGTTTGCTGATCGAGCCGAACGACATCGCGCCCGTGCAGAAGCGCTTCACGATCTCTTTCGCCGGCTCCACCTCTTCGATCGGCACCGGCGTCGCCGCGTTCTTCAACTCCATCAACCCGCGCAGCGTATAGAGCTGCTTGTTCTGCTCGTCCACGATCGCGGAGTATTCGCGGTACGTGGAGTACTCGTTCTTCCGCACCGCATGCTGCAGCTTCATCACGGTGTTTGGGTTGATCGAGTGCTTCTCACCGTTGATGCGGAAGGCGTAATTTCCGCCCAGGTCCAGCTCCGGTTCGGCATCCGTCACCTCGCGCATCGCAAAGCGGTGCTTCAGTTGCGCCTCACGCACCAGCACATCCAGTCCCACGCCTTCGATGCGCGATACGGTGCCGGTGAAGTACTTGTCCACGATCGTCCGGTTGAGCCCGATCGCCTCGAAGATCTGCGCGCCGCGGTAGCTCTGCAGGGTCGAGATGCCCATCTTCGAGAACACTTTCAGCAGGCCCTTCCCCACCGCCTTCTTGTAGTTCTTCAGGGCGTATTCGAACGACAGCCCCTGCGGCAGGATCCCCTTGTTCGCGAGGTCCTCCAGCGTTTCGATGGCGAGGTACGGGTTCACCGCGCTGGCGCCGTAGCCGATGAGGAGGCAGAAGTGCATCGTCTCGCGCGGCTCGGCGGATTCCACCACGAGCGCCACCTGGGTGCGGGTCTTCTCGCGGACGAGGTGGTTGTGCACCGCGGTGAGCGCGAGCAGGCTCGGCATCGGTGCATACTCTTCATCGATGCCGCGGTCGGAGAGGATGATGATGCTGTAGCCCGACTTGATCGCGAGCGATGCGCGGCGGCAGAGGCCGGTGAGCGACCGCTCCAGTTCTTCCTCCCCGCCATCGGCGCGGAAGAGCATCGGGAGCGTGGTCGCGAGGAAATCGCCCTGCGATACGCGGCGGAGCTTCTCCAGGTCGCGGTTCGTGAGGAGCGGATCGGGCAGCTTCAGCGTATGACAGTTCTGCGGCGTCTCTTCGAGGATGTTGCGCTCGGTGCCGATGTAGCTCGTCAGCGACATCACCATCTCTTCGCGGATGGGATCGATCGGCGGGTTCGTCACCTGCGCGAAGAGCTGGCGGAAATAATTGAACAGCGATTGCGGCTTATCGGACAGCGAGGCGAGGGGCGTATCGGCACCCATGGAGCCGATCGGTTCCTGTCCTTCGGAGGCCATCGGAACGAGGATCATGCGGATGTCTTCTTCGGTGTACCCTACGGCGCGCTGGCGCTGGAGGATATCCGTGGGACTGAACGCATGTTCGCGCGGCGGATCGGGGAGCGTCTCGAGGTGGATCTGATTCTCTTTCAGCCACTCCGCATACGGCTGCCGCGAGCTGAGCGTGCGCTTGATCTCCTCGTCGGGGATCAGGCGCTGTTCCTGCAGGTCGATCAGCAGCATCTCGCCGGGGGCGAGCGAGCCCTTGAAGCGGACGCGTTCGTTCTCGATCGGCAGCACGCCCGTTTCGGAGGCCATGATCACGAGGTCGTCGTCCGTCACGATGTAGCGTGCAGGGCGGAGACCGTTGCGGTCGAGCGTAGCGCCCACCATGCGTCCGTCCGTGAACGCCACGGCGGCGGGGCCGTCCCACGGTTCCATCAGCGACGCGTGGTATTCATAGAACGCCTTCTTCTGCGCGTCCATCGTCGCGTCCTTGTCCCAGGCTTCCGGGATCAGCATCGCGAGCGCATGCGGCAGGGTGCGGCCGGCCATGAGCAACAGTTCCACGGCGTTGTCGAGGGACGATGAATCCGAGCCGTGGGGCTGGATGATCGGATTGATCTTCTTGATGTCCTCGCCGAACAGTGCGGACTGGATCACGGACTGCCGGGCGTGCATCCAGTTCACGTTGCCGCGGAGCGTGTTGATCTCGCCGTTATGACAGACATAGCGGAACGGGTGCGCGAGCTGCCAGTTCGGGAGCGTGTTCGTGGAGAAGCGCTGGTGCACCAGGCAGAGGGCGCTCTTCGTGTCGGGGTCCGAGAGCTCGCCGTAGAACTGTTCGATCTGCGGAGCAAGGAGGAGGCCTTTGTACACGATCGTGCGACAGGAGAGCGACGGTATATAAAAGAACGACTTGTCCTTGATATCGGATGCCGCGATCTCCGCCTCGATGCGTTTGCGGGCGATGTAGAGTTTCCGCTCGAAGTGGTCCTCGGTCATACCGGCTGCCCGGCGGACGAAGATCTGTTCGATGTAGGGTTGCGAGGCGCGGGCGATGCGGCCGATGGCGTCGGAATCCACGGGCGTATCGCGCCAGCCGATCACGGTGAGCCCTTCCGCCTGCACGATGCGGTCGATGATGCCTTCGCACTGGAGGCGGCCCTGGGGTTCCACCGGGAGGAAGATCATGCCCACGCCGTACTCGCCGGGGGCCGGGAGGGCCATGCCGGCCTTCTTCAGTTCACGGAGGAAGAACTCGTGGGGGATCTGGATCGTGAGCCCTGCGCCGTCGCCTGTTTCCGGGTCGCACCCGCACGCGCCGCGGTGGGTCAGGTTGATGAGGATGCTGATCCCCTGGGAGATGATATCGTGGGAACGCACCCCTTTGGTATTGACGACGAAGCCGATGCCGCAGGCGTCGTGCTCATTGGAGGGGTCGTAGAGCGGGAAATTTTCCTGATATGCAGAGCTCATAGTGGACTGCCCGGTAATAATGAACATGGCGCTTGGGGAAGAACGAGGCTCAAGGGCGTGCGGGTGGACAAGACACAAAGAAAGGCATCTTCGCCGAAAGGCCTCTTTCGGTGAGACAGGGGAACCCGAACGCCGTATATATTAATGTAGAAGAATTGGGGAGATTGTCAAAAGTAAAGTGGACCGGCGATGGGTCCGGGAACCCGTGTCAGCACGGGAACTCCTGGTCCGGAACCACGCGTCTTTTCTATCCCCAGGGGATTCTCGCCGGAAGTTAGAATGGCGACCCGGAGCCTGACGGAGGATGTGAACGCACCGGGATGGTCCCCTTTTCGGCCCACAAAGGACGATCCCGGGGCAGGCCAGGACAACGTGGCGTGCACGTCACCTGATCAGGAGGACCTTTCGCATCAGCACGGAGCCCGCTGCGCCATCCCGGGACTCGCGCCCGGGGGCGGAGTCCGGAGGGCGGGTCCCGCCTTCAGCGGGATCCACAACACGGACCTGCAACCGGGTGAAGTAGACGCCGCTGACAAGTCCGGCCGCATCGAACCGCACCTCGTGCGTTCCGGATCCCTGCTTCCCATCTGCCAGCACCGCGACCTCACGTCCCAGGAGGTCGTACACGCTGAGGCGAATATCCCCGGCAGCCGGCAGCTGATATCTGATCACCGTCGAGGAATTGAATGGGTTGGGGTAGTTCTGATCCAGCGCATAGCCGCTGATACGCGCTCCTTCATCCGTCCGGACGTCGCACGTGAGACCACCAATATCACGCGTGTAGACGCCCGTCGGCGTGGCCGCAAAAAGGTCAGAGCCGATGATCGCCAGGGAGTTCACGATCGTGTTGCTGATGAGCGGCGAGTTGATACCGGACCAGTACGTGGCATCGTTGGCGGACATGGAGACACCGGCCCATGTGCCGGCGAAGATGTACGCGCCATGGAGGAGGATGGCGGTCACGGAGTTGCTCGTCAGCCCGGTGCCCACAGAGGTCCAGGTCGCGCCCTGATCCGTGGATCGGCTGATCCCGGCGCTGTTGGCCCCGACGAACAGCGCCGTCGGGCTCGCGGCCATCGAGTAGAGACCGGTGCCCGGGAGTCCATAACCCAGCGGCGTCCAGCTCCGGGCGCTGTCGGTTGATGCGAAGGCTCCGCCGAAGTATGTGCAGACAAAGAGTGTGTGTGCTTGCTGTGCGAACGCGACGATGGTGGAACGTGGCGGACCCGTATAGGGCATCGACCATGTTGTGCCGTTGTCCGTAGAGACATACACGCCGTCGTCCGAACCGGCATAGACGGTCTGGCCATCGACGGCAAGGGAGTTGATGGAGGTATTCGCGAGCCCCGAATCGCGGAGCGCCCAGCTCGTGCCGTCGTCGGTGGAGAGGAACACCCCGCCTCCCCACGTTCCGGCGAACAGGTTCGCACCACTTGCGGCGAGGCAATAGACCGACGGGTACGTGAGTCCGGCATTCACCTGTGTCCAGTGCAGGCCATCATCCGAAGAACGGAAGACGCCGCCCGACTCGGTACCCGCAAAGAGGAACGAGCCCTTCACGAGCAGCGTCCGCACATTCGTGGAGGTCAGCCATGAATACGTCTGTGTCCACGACCCGGCATTGTTCGTAGAATGGAACACCCCGCTGTCGTCCGTCCCCGCGTGGAGCGTGGTACCATCCGAGAGGAGTGCGGTGATATCCGCACTGGTGAACCACGCATGGGCTTTCCCCCATGTGGTGCCCCTGTCCGTGGAACGATACACGTTCCCCGCGGTGGTGCCGGCGAAGAGTGTTTGCCCGATGGCAGCAAGAGAGAGCACGTAGGTATTCGCCATGCCGTTGTTCTGCTGGGTCCAGGTGACGCCGTTGTCGGTGGAGCGGAAGACGCCTCTGTTCACCGCACCCGGAGAGGAAGCCCCCGCATAGAGATCCGACCCGATCATCACGAGCGCATTGATCTTCGTGACCGTGAACCAGTTGTTCGCGGCGGTCCAGGTGGTGCCGTTGTCGGTGGAGCGATAGATCCCCACATCGGTGCCGGCATAGAGCGATGTGCCATCCGATGCGAAGCAGCGGACGAAAGTGAGCGCGAGCCCGGAATCGATGTTTGTCCAGTGAGCACCGTTGTCCGTGGAGCGCCACGCGCCGTAGTTCGTTCCGGCGAAGAGTGTTGAGCCGCTGGCATGAAGCGCGAACACCCAGGGAGAGGCAGGAATGCCGGCATCCATTTCGCTCCAGGGTAATGCGCCACCGGTGGAAGCGTAGATGCCTGCGCCGGTGCCGGCGAAGATCGTCGACCCGATCACTGCGAGTGCATTGACCTGAGGAAAATCAGGCAGTCCGGCGTTGATCTGCGTCCAGCTCGTGCCGCCATCCGTCGACCGGCAGATGCCATAGCCATCGGAGCCCATATAGAGGTGAGTACCCATGACGGCGAGAGATCGGGCCAGGGCGACCTCTGGCCCGTTCGCCCGGAGCCATTGGGCGTGCACGGGCTGCGTGATGGTGAGCAAGCAGAGTATGCAGAGCGGGATCTGGAGAGCGCACTTCATGTGCTCCTCCTCTCGGAAGTCAATGATCGGACAGCGCGGCTGATGGAACCGGCCGGTGTTGTGACTGCAGCAGTATCCGAACGGTCCCCGGCGAGGGAGAGGAACGCGAGTGTGGATCGCTGCAGGTGCCCCCGACAACTGTGCTATCGACATCGCCTTCGTGCGCAAGAGCGTGTGAGGAGAACCACTGCGGGGCCCGTGGAACGGGGCCGGAGAAGGTGTGCTGGGAGAATATGATGCGGAAACGGGAGAAAGTCAAGGCGACGGCCGGGGTGGAGGCGGCGCCGGCGCCGTTGCCCTTCCCAGATCCGGTCAGTCAGAAGAAAGTCCGGCCTTTACTTGCCGCAAGAGCAGCAGTACCTCTTCCAACCTCGCATCATCCCTCAGTGTCGTCCGGGTCATGTCCGAGAGGAGGCGGAACTGGGAGTCATCGACGGTTTCAGTTGTAAGGATCGCGAGAAGCTTCTCCCGTGTCTCCGCCTGCACCATCCGCCGGATGTCGCGGCCCAGCAGCCGGGGGCCCGCCACTTCGAGGGAGAATCCGGTGGCCGAAAGAATGTCGGCCGCGGTATCATACAGCCGTTCCTGATTCCCGGCGTGGAGGTACTCCTTCATCAGGAACAGAAGGTCCTGTGCATCTTTTGTGCGGGCGGGATAGTTGTCGTGCCAGGCGATGATCTTCATTGCGGCAAGTGCCGCGGGGGTGCAGACCTTCACCGTCCGTTCAGGGTCTTCCGCAATGATCACCTCGATCGAGCTCGCCAGAGCTTCTTCGAATCCTGACGTACTCATCACGACGTCATTGCCGGGTGGCCATGCGATCGCGCCCGCGGGTGTCTCGACCGGCCCGAACGGGACCAGATCGATGGCGGTGCCGCTGTCGTGATGCAACCGCTGTTGGTGGTGATGGTCCTCTGTGTACCGTTGGGTGTGCAGGAGAGCGGTGCGAAGCGAGGCATACTGCTTCCAGTCCGCAACCCGCAGAGCGAGATCGATGTCGAACGTTGCCCGTGATACGGGGATGTCATAGAGTGCGCCGAAGATCATATCGCGCGCGGTGGCACCGAGCACGAAGAACGGGACATCCAGTTGGAGGGCATGCCGTGCCACATCGCAGAGGACCTCCGCACTTTCCGGCGGGAGCTTATGTGAGATGTTTCTTGAGGAATCGGTCATAGACTTCCTGTGCGGCCTCGATGTTCCTTGCGTCGGCGGTGGCAAGCAGGTCCGCGTACACGAGCAACGGTGGAACGGTATCGGCCACGGGGTCGGTCATCTTGAATCGCCAGAACCGCTCGCGGAGTTCGATCGGCCCTTTGTCGTCCTTGCGCAGGCGGAGGTCGACGACGAGGGCATCGACCGGTTTGTGGGCATAGAGCGTGGTGATCGCCGGCTTGAGGTGATGCAGGAGCTTATGGACTGCAACCTCGCCGCCCCAGAGCGCACCGCGACCGCCGAGCTGCAGCTCCTTCCAGAGATCGGCCCGGTCTGCCGCAAAGCGTCCGATGAGTTGCTGCCGCCGGAAGCGGTTTGCATACGCGCGCGTCCACTGGGCCACGAGCTCCTGTTTGCGTACGAGTCTTTTCGCACCGGTGTCGAGCATGTAGCCATCCGCAGCCAGGGCCTTCATCACCCCGGCTACTGTTCCGAGCGCCGTGCCTGCGGCGGCGCCGAGTTCGCGGTAGGTGGCATTGAGCAGTCGTGGTTCACAGAGGAGCACGAAGAGGATGCGGATCGCCCCGGCGTTGAAGGCAACCTTCTCACCTTTTTCGCGGACCGGTTCTTTTGCGCGGTTCCCATGGAGGAAGATCAGGAGAGGATTCTCGTGGACGTACGCATTGCCTGCGGTATCCATGAACTGCAGGCCGAGCTCTCTCATCTTTTTCGCAAGATATGCCGGGACGTAGGGAGCGATCACGATCCATTTGCCGGGATTCGCGGTGAACTTCTGCATGAGCTGGCCGAGCATTGGCTCCGTCAGGGTCTTCCTGATCTCGGCCAGGTATTCCACGGGGCCCGTTGGTTCATTGAGGCGAATCACTGCGTCGACCGGTTGCTTTCCCGCAAGAAAGCCGGCCTGACGTTTTTCCGCATGGAGGCCCGTCGCCCGCTGGAACGCAACAAGCGCTTCATCGAGAGTCTCGGGATCGGGTGCTTTTTTCGCTGTTCTGCGGCGCGGCATGTTCAATTACCAGTTATGTTCACATATTATGAACATACATAAATATTGAACACAAATCAAGAACTGAATCAATATTGCCTTGTGTTCAAAAATAATGACAGTTCACATATTTTGAACATATAAACAAATTGAACAGCAGGGCGCGGGAATGCCCCCAATAGGGTAATCTCGGCCCCCCACCGGCTAACCCTTCTTCGACTTCGGCGCCTGGACCCACCCCTTGTCTTTCCAGACAGCCCATATGGCCATGGAGTGTCCGTGGCCGAGATCGAATTCCTCCTTCAGCCAGGCAACCAGCTCCGTGGCCTTCATCATCGGACTGTAGACACCAGCCTTCACGGCGGCGGCCTTCAATTGCTCGGGGGACTTGCCTGTTTTGGCCTTGATGGTATCCAGGTAGGCTTGGAACGACATGATGGGGTCTCCATGAGTGGGGTTGTGATCACATCAGATCTCGATCTCATGATGCATTCGCACGATGAGTAAGAGACCGACCTCATGATGCATTTGCATGATGAGCAAGAGATCGACCCCATGGCACGTTCGCGCGGTGCGGAATGGATCATCGAGGGTAAGCAGATCCGGCTTCAGGTCGTCGCCTCCACCCACTCCCTCACGATCTTCCCGATAACCCGCTGATGTTTCTTCAGATCGGCGGGCGTCAGTATCTCCAGCACCGCACGGTCGGTCCCCTTCCAGTCGAGCAGTCCTGATGTATCCGTGACGGGCTTCGTCTTTGGTTTCACGGGTTTGGCGCCGTGATGCAAAATGATCTGAATATGCCGTATGGGTTGGATCCGGAGCGTAATACGGTCCTCGGAGCCTACCGCGAAGTTCGGGCTGTTCCATTTGATGGTCTCTCCGAGCCCCTTGTGCGAGGCAAGGATCAGTTTCCGGAGCGCGGTGATCTCCTTCGCCATCGGGTGCTTCAGTGCCGCGACCAGCGCCGTGACCTCAGTGTTCAGTGGCATCGTCCTCCCCCTCGCTCACGTTCTTCAGCCCCTCCGCCTCCCAGCCGACGTACTTCTCCGTGATGGCGCCCATCAGCTTCACCGCAAGACCGGCAAAGAACCCCTCGTAGTGGACGGAGAGCGTCACCTTGCATCCATTCGCACCGGGATCGATGCGGTGCACGGCGGTCACGGTGAGTCCGGGGGCGGCGGAAACCCACGAGAAATGATGGCCCGGCGCGAATTCCGTCACCTTCCAGAATGCAGGCGGGAGCTTCGGCTGGAGGACCATCACCCGCGAGCCGACGCCGAACGGACCGGCGTCCAGACGCTTCACCGTGCGGATCGAGGGGGTCCAGGTGTGCCACTGCTCCACGCCGGACATGATGGGCCAGATGCGGGAGGCAGGGGCATTGATCTGGATGGTCCTGGTGATGAGATCCCGGTTCTTCATGAACATTGGAGCCGCCATTCATTGTGGTACTTTCTCTATGAACGATCAGAACGGCGGAGATGTTCCGGCGCAGGGGCACGCGCCCCCGGACACTGCAGGATCGTTCCCGGACGCCAGCCGGAAACCCCGTCCTTCGAGGTTTTCCTTCAATCCGAAAGTTCGTATACTACCCCGACACCCACAGGGAGGCCACGATGGACTTCACGACGTTGCAGCGCGAAGACGGCATCACGGTCCTGAAACTTGAGGGCCGCATGGATCTTGACGGGGCCGACGTGGTCGGCAAACGGCTTGCGGCGGCGACCGCGGACAAAGGCATGCGCGTGGTCGTGGACCTCGCCGAAGTGAACTTCATGTCATCCATCGGGATCGGTATGCTCGTCCGCCTCGCGCAGTCCGTGCAGAAGCGCCACGGCAATCTGGTGCTCCTGGATCCCCAATCGGTGGTCTGGCTCGTACTCGAACGGACGCACATCCCTGAGATCATCAGCGTGCACCTCAGGCTCGACGAAGCGCTGGTCGCCGTACGGGGAGAGCCGTTGAAGCCGGGAAGCGGAACAGCGTGAAGGCCTTTGCAGAACGGACCGGGGCATCGGCGGACCTTCCGCCCACATCCCGTACCGACACCTTCTGCCGCCTGTCTCCGTATACTGAACGAGAGCCGCGGCTTCCATGCGGCGATCCAACACATCGAAACCTCGATCCCATGATCCCCCTCCTGGAGCGATCATCATGAGCTCACGCGTACGCGGTACATTTCTGATACTCCTTCTTCTGGCAGCAACGATCACCTCCCGGGCCGGGGACTCCACCATCGTCGTCATCGATCATGCCGCGGGGGCATTCGTGGAAGCCTACCGGGCGCATGACGGCGCACGCGAATCCTTCACAGCACGGGACATCGGCGGCATCGGCTCACCGGCACTCACCATCCGCACCGCCGACCCGGTGAAAGTGGTGCTGCGCAACTACGTCACCGCGATCTGGGATGCAAGGGTCGCCACCAAAGAGATCGAATCGGCGGAGTACGAGCTGTACCAGGGACTCCTCGATGCGATCAAGCCGTACGCGGCGGAGGTCCCGCTTCTCCTTGGCCTCGCCTCGACCGACCGCGATGTGCCCGAGCTCGCCACGCTGAAGGTCACCGCGTTCCGGGATTCCATCGCCTCTCTCCGTGCCACGACGATGTGGAAGGTCCGAAACCTTTCGGTGGCGGAATCGCTCACGCAGGAAGAGATCTCTGCCACACGGCAGTTCGCGGCGCAGTATCTGGGAGGCACCAGCGCACGCCCGCGCCTCCGGTTCCTGGACTCTCTTGCTGTGTGGTACGACGCGCTGACGCGCGTGAAGGTGACGAAGGACGTGTCGGAGCTGAGGGACCAGAGCAGGACGATCCTTACCCGGGCAACGCAGCTCGAGCGCGCGCTCATCCGCCTCAGCACCATTGGCAACAGCACGGAGGTGAACCTGTATGCGCGCAGCACGTGGAAGGCCGGCATCAGCGCCACGGTCACCATCGCATCGTCAGAGACAATGTCCTTCGCCGGACTCGATACCACGCTCTCGCGCTACAGCATCAATGTCCTTCCCGATCCCATCGCCCGTCCGATGTCCGCTCTTGCCGTCATCTACTGGGGAGGCGATGATTTCCGGTCGTACTCCACCGAACGCGTCGCGGGCGGCTACGCCATCCGGGCGTCGAAGGACGACATCTCCCACTGGTCGCAGGGGATCTCGTTCGGCGTCGCATGGCGCTTCCTGGACTTCCGCGATGTGAAGGACAAGGGGCTTGCGATCAGCGTGCCCGAACTCATCGTCAATCCGTTCGATTCGTTCCGCGGGATAGGTGTGGGGGTGGGTGCGTCGTACTCGTTCGCGAAACTGAGCGTGGGGGCGCTGTGGATCAGGAACACCGCACTGGACGGACACAGCACCGGGGACATTCTCGCAGATCCGGCGTTGCTACGGACCAGGCCCGTCTACTCGCCGCGGTTGTTCATATCGCTCGGCGTGTACAGCATATCATTGTGACAGTGCTGAGAGCCTGTCGGGTGGCCGGCAGGAACACCGTTCGTGCCCACCGGGAACGTCGCTTGACCCTGGCAGGAGCACCGTTCGCGCCCGGCATGTCCAGTAACCCCGGGCACCCGGCATCAACGCTAGTCTTCGCGTGCCAGTATCCGCACCGGCCCGAGCAGTCCCGATCGTGCAAGCGGCGTCTTCCCCGTGAGGAAGTCGAACCGGAACGCATCATGCGTCTTCGCGATCCGGCGAGCCGCCGGCAGGTTGAGGTCGCCGATGACGCGGTTCACCCAGAGGTTGGTGACGCCGATCTCCAGCGAATTCTTGCCTGACCGCACAACATCCGTGATCTCCACTCGCCAGGGAGCGCACCAGAGAACTCCGAGCTTCCTGCCGTTCATGCTCACCTCAGCCACGTTCCTGACGTCGCCCAGGTCCAGATACAAACGACCGCCTTTCCCTCCCGTACCTGCAGTCTTCCTATGCTGGAATGTCGTTCGATAGATCGCGGTGCCGGAGTAATGTTTGATGCCGCTCTCTTGCCGGTCCGTCCAACTCACGAGCGCGGGGAATGTTGCTGAAGCAGGGCCACCCCACACCGGATCGAACGAGACCTTCCATGAACTCTTCACCATGCTCAGCTCTTTCCACCCGGGAACATTCGTCGCAGCCGGTCCGGCCATACCATCGGCAATGGGTGTGCGGAACACCACGAAGCATGAACCGAACGCATCCAGCTCCAACGGTATCGTGGTCGTGCCGTTCGCCTGACGGTACGCGCGCGCCGCGGAAGCCTCACCCGTCACCGCGTCCCAGATCTCGGGCTGCTTCCCTGCCACACGGAACGTGAACTCGCTCTTCACGATGCGGTCGGTGCGATTGATCACGAAGTAGACCTCCGCATCGCCCACGGTGCGGTGTATGTAGTCGCATTGCTCCGGGTTCGCCGCCTGTCCCGTGTAGGAGAAGTCCGGCATGATCCCATCTGCGATCAGGATCTCACGCGGCGTCTTCCCCCATATGATCCTCCCCTTGCCGAGGCGCCGTTCCGTGCGCATGACGCCATCGAGGTCCCCCCAGATACTTGCGGCAATGGCTTTCACCTGCCTGTCACTCTCCGGATACTCCTTCAGTCCGCCTGCAGTGAGCGGCGGCGGCCCCACGACCGTGGCACCTGCAAGGATCAGTTCCCTCAGTTTGGTGATGACCTCCACGGACATTTCCGTGGAAGGAACGGAAGAGACCTTCAGACTCTGGTATGCGCCCACCCTGTCGCAGATCTCCTGCACGGGCGATGTGCAATTCTGCAGGACCAGCATCCGATAGCTCATGCCGTCGGAGAGAACGATACGCCCATCCCTGACAGACATCCGGTTGAGCAGCACATCGGGGTTGGCGTAGTCGCAATCGTATCCGGCACCAAGAGAAGGAACGAGATACTTGGGCGGCGCGAGCAGTGGCGGACGTTCACCGAGATAGAAGCACACGTCTGCAGAGAAGAGACCCTGTTGCAGCATCTGCTGACAGCGGGAGATACGTGAAGAATGCCGGCGACTGTTCCCACCAGGTGATGTTCGGCGTGAAATGCTGTCCCGCGCAGAATTCAAACCCCGGCTTGCCGTCGGATGGCGGCTGACACGTGGACTGATGCAGCATTAGGCGGTTGATGCCTTCGCAGAACGCATCGTTGGCATACGGCTTCAGGTCGGATGGCCCCAGCGCCCAGTGCGTAGCATCCCCATCCATCATGGTGAATGCCTCCGCCATCGCTTCGCGTTTTCCATAGACATGCGCCGCCGTGGCGGTCTGCTTCAGGTTGAGCCGCAGTCCGCGGTCGGCATTGTATCCGTGCTGCGCGCGCCGATGCCCGTTCACCCAGAACTCGCCGGCGGGGATGTCGCAGTATCCCAGGTTCCTCAACGCATCGATCGGCGGGATGTCGTTCGGTCCCGCCGCTTCGTTCCCCACCTTCACACCGTGGGCATGACACAGCTCCATGAAGTGGCCGTAGAAGTTCTCCGCGATGCAGTCCTGGATCGTGCGGTCGAAGTCGGCGAGGAACCGCGCCGACACATTCGTATCGGCCACCGTGTATCCAGCGAGGACGGGGAGGTACGGCGTGAGATCATATCCCCGGAATTTCCTGAACTGTGCAGGGAGATCGTGCGTCCACGTGAGCTTGCCGCATTCCCAGCTATCGGACCAGAAGTACGCGAGCTCTCCGCCCGCCTTTTTCACTTCCTCCAGTATCGGTATCGCAAGATGCTGGAAGTGATCGTCCAGTGCCCGCCGATCGAGATAGTCGATCTCATAGCCGTCGCCCCCTTCGAACGTATCTCCCTGGGGATAGTGCTGGGGATACGCCCACCATCTGCTCCACGGGTGGCCGGTGAGTGTGTAACCGGACCTCACAATCGCCCACTCGCCCGGGGGCACCTGCCAGTCGGCGGCCGTCGGACCTCAACCGGTCGGTCAGATCGGTGACCGATGCGGGATCGCTGATCTTCGTTCCCGCCTGCAGTCGGAACGCCTGCACCATGATATCGCGATAATACGCATCGACTGTCGGGGGGTGCGGCAGCGTATCCGAAAATGTGGTCGGTCCCACCATCTTCATGTCCGACGAGACCACCTTCTTCATCGCATGGTCTTTGGTCACCCAGGGACCCTGCATCGTCCACCCTCCGGCCGAGAGGTTGAAGCCGAGTTCGATACCGCAGCGCTTGGCCTCCTTCACGGCATGGCGGAAGAGACTCCACCACGATGGGCTTTGATACGTCACACCGGGCAGGGGTTCTTTTCCGGCGTAGCCGCCGGTGCAGATCAGGTTCACGCCGCTGATGCCTTTCGCCCGGAACTCTTCCATGTCACGGGTGATCCCTGCACTGTCCACCCGGTTGAAGAGCCACCACCAGTACACCCGCGGTTTGGCCTGATCGGGGGGCGCGACGAAGGAACGGAGCAGCGTGTCCATCGGGCTGTTGCTTCTGTCCGGATGGCTGAAGCGTTGTTGTGCCGGGGTGGCATGCACTGCCAGCAGGACGATAAGCGTTGTGATACCAACGAGCGGATACCACCATGTGTGCTGGTATGCTCTCTCCCTCCAGGCCGAACAATTCATCGTGTCGCAGTCCTCTATAATAGAGACGTGAGTCAGGGTCGCGAAACGCTCAGCGGTCGCGGTGCGTATGCGCAGTATGCCCGACATGAAGGAACAGTGCAGCGCGGCTGTGCGGGGCGCATTTGATGAGTTGGCTGAGCGCAGTATACTCAGCACGATGGAGGGAAGCAAGCGATGACCTGCCGGCTCTGGCAGGCCACGCCGCATTGCCCTTTCTATCAATGGATCGGGCTTGCGCCAGGCTTCGCGCATGCACGGCGGGAGGATTTGTCTCATTTCATGATCCTTCCCCATCGGAATTCCCCCCGTATCTTGACGTATTCAATCTAACGGAGGAATCATCCATGTTCCCACAACTCTTCGAAACCACCCGGGACCTGGCCCCTCAGATCTACTTCGGGGGCGAGGAGGTCCCACCCTACTGCCATCTCCGTGTGCCCACCTCTGTGCCGCTCGCGGAGCTCGTCGCATCCATCCGTTCCGTCGGCGCCGCATCG
Source organism: Ignavibacteriota bacterium (assembly GCA_016707525.1). Lineage (NCBI taxonomy): Bacteria > Pseudomonadati > Ignavibacteriota > Ignavibacteriota bacterium. The sequence goes on along the minus strand of JADJHP010000010.1, from coordinate 19,578 downwards.
AACTGCTCGGGGTACATCGACGGCGAGGGCGTGCACTTCCATCTTTCCGAGGACGACAACATCCGTGTCGACCTCTCCCGCGAGTACGTGTTCGTCTCGCAGCCCGGCGATACCGAGAGCGCCATGCCATCGGCGTGGCAGGTGCTCTTCTTCCTGATGGAACCCGTCCGGAAGGTGCTGTTCATCGGCAAGCACGACGCGCTGATGCTGGAGAAGTCGCGCTCCACGTTGCAGCTCTGCCTGGCGCTGGATCAGCTCTGGGCGCAGGATGTGTTCCTCGAGACCAGACAGGCAATGGTGGAGTCGGACGATGCGCGGGAGCAGGGGCTGGCGCATCTCATGAAGATGCATGAGGAAGAGACCGGTGGTACTTCGTCCGAGATGTGGGAATTCTGGGACGTGTTCAGCGGGCATCTGATGGAGCAGCGGCTGGGACTGCGGGTGGAGACTCTCGCGGATCCGACGACGGAATAGGCACGCGATAGGCACGCGACAGGCATCCGACAGAAACGCACCGGGGGGAAGCGGTACCTGAACGGTCCACTTCCCCCCGTGTGCATTTCACACATGCATCAGAGCTGTTCGAGGATCCTCCCTGTCCTGCACGGAACGGCATCCAGCGGACACCGCACCCGGAACGAAGGGGGGCAGTGTCCGGCGAACCTCAGATCGTGAACGGCTTCTGCGCATAGAACACCGTATCCACCGCGCCGGTCTTGTAGAGGTTCGGCGACTGATCGGGCGGCATGCGCCGGAGGATGTCGCGGTGGAAGCGCGTGTAGTCCCCCTTGAACCGGCCGTTGTTCCACACCCGCAGAAGATTCGCCGTGAAGAGCCCGTTGTACGTGCCGTCCGCGGAGGTCTGGTTGTCCTGACAGCCTGAGAACAGAAGGATAGAGGCCTTCGGGTGCGGCGGTGCTTTCTTGTCCGCGAACGGGCGCGCGATCTGCGTGTAGAACTTCCTGTTCTCGCGGTACGTGCGGAGGGCGACCTCCGGAGGCATGAACCGGTACTTCATAGGAGCTCCCGTGGCATCGCGCGGGAATTCGAACGGGGTGCCGCGGAGGAATGCTTCGCGTGTCACCGTGCCGCTGTGACAGCTGTCCGAGAACACCAGGATGCGCACCCCGGCAGCGAACTTCGCGAAGAGTGCATCGAGTTCATCGTCGATCATCTCGCCATCGAACAGGCACCACGTCTCATCCTGTCCATCCGATTCCTCCCCGTTCGTGTCGGGCACCTGACCACCGTGCCCCGAGTACGTGAGAAGGAAGATGTCGCCCTTTTTCAGCTTGCCCGCCGCCGTCGTGATACCCGCGATCACGTTCTTGCGCGTGGCCGCACGCGTGAGAAGCATCGTCCCCTTGAATTTCTGGCTGTCGGCGATCGCCATCATGTCGCGGGCATCCGCCTCACAGGCAATGAGGTTGCCGGACCAGCCGGCGTAGTGATCAGGATCCACCGCATTGAGACCGATCGACAGCGCATATCCGCTAGCCATGATGTTCCCTCCCTTGAGTGATCGATGTATCTGCTGACTCCGTAACGTGAGTGGCGACGGGAGTTCCTGCCTTCTTCTCGGATGCTCCTGAGAGACATTCGGGGGGGCGGGCTCCTCTACGTTTACTCAACGCATTGAGTACAATTACTCAAGACGTTGAGTAAATCCAGACTCACAGAAGTCTGTGAAACCCTCACATTCGCATCTTGCCGCCGAACGTCCGGTCAGGTCGTCGACCCACCATTCGGGATGACAATGCCTACGATGAATGTGAACAACGGGAGCAGCACCGCGCCATACACCGCCTGATACCAGGGCAGGAACGCGAACGGGCCGCCGAGAGCAAAGACCCACACCGCGAAGGCGACCGTGGCAATGACGAGCTGCAGGGCCTTCGTCACGTGCGTGATGCGCCAGAGATAGACCGGCGTGAGCGCCAGGAGAATGCCGAAGGCGATCCAGAGGATCGTGGCGTTCGGGCCGGCGGGGTCGGCCGCGGTGATGACGCCCTGCACGGCGATATAGACCGTGACGACCTCAGCGGGGATGTACTTCAGGATGCGGGAGCCGTAGCCATCAGGAGAAGGGGCGGCTGTAGATCCGCGTGCACCGGCGCGTGCATCGATGTCGCGTTGCGTGAGGATGGTTCGTGGCATGCTGAACTCCGATTCATGTGAGATCAGTACACATCTTCAACCGCAGTTGCATCAGGTGCTCCCATACACGGTGAGACACGTGGGGCCGGATGCGATCCACGCGGGACCGTGGAGTTGCTACTGATACGTCGATGTGCCGGTCCCTGTTGCGGTTGGGGGCCCCGGCGGTACGGTGCCGGCGATCGGCAGGCCGCGCTCAACCCCGGATGCGCTCCTGGTGCAGTGGTACGAAATTCCCGGTTTAACAGGCACAAATCGCCCGCCCCCCCGGCGGGCGCGCCGCCGGGGGCGCCGGTGTTGTTTCGCCCGCAAGCCCCTTCAGGAAGAATGGAAATTGCGCTCAAGCAGCCAACCCTCTCCAACGTCATCTGAGGACGATCATCTTCATCGTCTGATCGAACTTTCCGCCACGATCCGACTGTTCGACCGTGCACCGGTAGAAGTACACGCCACTCGCAATACTCACGCCGGCATCGTTGTCCCCATGCCAGAGCACAGCGTGCGACCTGGCGGGCTGCACTTCGCGCAGCAGATGCCGCACCGCACGGCCGAGCACACTCATAGACACCGTGATCGTCACTTCGCTCTCGCGGCAACTCATACCGTATCGTCGTCACAGGGTTGAAGGGATTCGGATAGTTCTGCAGCAATGCGAACGACATCGGCTGCTCTGCTTGCTGCACACCCACAACGACCGATGGATTGAACACCCAGGCGTCCTCTGACGACGGGAAATGATGTGCGATGATCATGAACTGGTCCGTTCCCGGCCATACGTCCCCTGCACTCCGGGCACAAGCCATCACCCAGATAAGCGGCGTGGTGGCATTGTTGGACAGGTTCACGGTGAGCGCAGGATCCGGCGTGTCCGTGTACGGCGATCTGAAAATGAACGCCAGTTCACGTGCCCCACTGTTGTCCGTTGTGGGAGGACCGGGCCAGTACCGGCCGTCGAGACGCCCGATGTTCAGATTGTTCTCCAGATGCCCGACGGCAAGCCGCGTCGGGGGATCCGTCTCCATGTCCCATGCCGAGAACGGTACACTGAAATTGTAGTCCTGGTACGGAAAGCCGCTTTCCTTCCTGATGATCCACGGCGCGAATTCCGGCTTCGCGGGGGAGCTCGTTGGGCTAACGCCGCGCAGAAAGCGGTAGCCGCGCGACATGTTCGTGTCTGCAGGAACGGCCCGGGGATCCCACAAAGCATTGTTGTCCACCGCGGCGAGTTTGAGCAGCACGGTGCGGCAGTCTGCCACCGTGAGCATCGACCCGATCCCTCCATAGGAAGTATGCATCGCCGCTCCGATCGTGCCACGCTGCGGATCATAGGCATCGGGAAATGAAGCATCGCTGAAACCCTCCAACCCGATCCCCCGGAACCCGCCTGCGGGCGAGAACCTGAGCGTCCCCTGCGGCACCGCCCACGACCTCATCCCGGGGCTGGTATCGATCGCTCCCCGGAGCACCTTGAAGCCATCCACCACCGGACTTTCGTGCCCGAGCGAATCCGGCGGAGCGTGACCATCGAAGAGCACCAGACCGGCTGTGGAGTCCTTCAGCGAATAGGCGCCGATCACGCCGGCGCTGTCAACGGCACGGAGGACATAGAGATGATCCTTCACGACCGACGGGTCGGCGATGCGGATGACGAACGATCCCGATGCCTTCCCGCTGATATGCCGGAGCGGTGAGGTGGACACCGGACCCGGCAACGGCCGCACGGGAAAGACGAGCGTATCCCGCCACACGTTCGCACTGTCGTCCGTCACCACGATCGCCATGCGCATCGTGGTATCCTGATACCCGTTGGGCACATCAAACACGAAGTAGCTTCCCGGAACATTGGCATCGTAGTCCGGCTCGAACTGCCCATGGGCGGGAAGCACCGGGATGGTGTACTTCCCATTCCCCGTGAACGGGGCCGGTGTAGCGGCGAGGTTCGGTATTGCCAGCGACGCGTCGTTCTTCAGCGAGAAGGAGTAGCGCACGTTTTCGCCGGGGTTCGCGATGCCGTCGCTGTTGATATTGTCCGATGCGACCTCGAACGACACGACCGAGACCGGTACGGTGGTGATATGGTCGAGGACGTTGCCCAGGGCGATGGTCTCACCACCGGGATACATGAGCAGCGCCCCGGCCTTCATGCCTGTGTTCTGAACGGGCACCTGCGCCATCCCCGCCCAGACGCCATCACCCGCGGCGCCGTCATCGTGCAACCCATCATCCGCGAGGGGGACCGTAGCAACAGGCCAACCCGTTGCGGTCGTGAGTTCGATGGCTGCAGCAACGAGAGGCCCCTGGCGCGCATCGCAGTGGAATGTGACAGCAGCCCGTGCGGTATCGCGCGCCACAGAACAGGACACCAGCGGCATGCGGCGCCCGAGGGAGAGGTTCCTGTGGAAGCTCTGCACCGTGCGAACATCGGACCGCAATGCTGTGATGCTCTTGAGGCGATCGGTCCCCTGCGACGCGAGGCAGGCAATGACCACCTGTTGCGTGTCGCCGTTGGCGAACGTGAACGGGCCAGTGCTCATGCACATGCGGCGGTCGCTCGGGACAAAAGGAGCCTGCCCGTCCACCCACCCCGCGCCACCCGTGGTCGACTTCACTGGGTCGCCGCTGAAGCAGAACCTCGTGGTGTCCGAGGTGTTGATATCGAGGAACTGGCGGCCGGCGTGCACATCGGTGCCCTGCATCAGTCGATACCACTGAGATCCTGTTCGCGTCCCCGGGCCGGGTCGGTGAACTGGTGGAAGCCATCCACGAATGCCACGAAGGAGCTCATCCGGAGGTTCCTGAATCCCGGACGCCGGGATGAGCGGAACAGCGCGGTGTCCGTGGGAGCCCCCGGTACCATCGGGCCCTGGATGAATGCAAATCCGGCCGCGGGTACGTTCACGCCGTAGGTCGCATCGAGTGCCCTACCGTTGTAGGCATAGCCAATATCGAGGGTGGTATCGCAGCCTACATGGTCGTCCCCCGCATTCCCGAGGTCAGGATCGGACCACTGCGTGATGTACATGCTGTCCACCGGCGCGCCGCTCTTGTTGATGAGCACCGTGCTGATGAAGATGGTATTGCCGAGGACGCCGCCGCACCGGTATCCCCATATCGTCCGCTGCATCTCAATACCGATCGGTGGACAGCCGGCGAAGCTCTGTGTCAGGCTGTCGTTCATGTCATTCGCCACGAACCAGAGCGTCTGGTCCGCATCGGGCTGTCCGGGGACATCCACCGTGGGATCGTACGCGCCGTTCCCGTTCACGTCCTTGAACGGCGCGCCGGCGGCGGCCGGCCACTCATTCCAATCGGTGATGTACCCATCATACAGAAGTTCTGCGGACACGGATTCATACCTGCCAATGAGCGGCATCTCTTCGGCGTTCAGCATCGCTTCAACGGCAGCGAAGGGGACATCCGGACGGACATCAGAACGGACGCGATACAGCCGGTGCTTCGGGTCCGCGGCATTCGCCGGCACCGGGTCGGTGCCGGCGGTACCATTAGTGAGGAGAGGTCCGGCCTGAAGGGTTACCGTGTACTGGGAGCCGCCGACCTTTGCCACAGTACGTCCCTTATGACGGCCGCCCCACACAATGCCATCCTGGAATACCATGAATGAGCGCGACCCTTTGGGGAGTTCAAATCCCTCGCCCGCGCCGACCCCTTTGCCGAACGGGGTGAATGATCCACTCCCGTTGTTGCCGTAGTAATTGAAGACGTTGTTGATGAGGAAGGGTCGATAGAGATCGTTCGTGAGCGTGCTGGCGGGCCGCGCACTTGTGTTCTTGTCGGATGAGTGGGCAGCCATGGAGAAGGTGCAAAGCAGCGCCAGCACGATCACCGTGCACACGGTTTCAGAGAATCCTGCAGTTCTCACCATGACAGATCCCCGGTGTCCCCTTGTGCCCATCATTTGAGAAGGATCATCTTCATGGTGTGTTCGTAGTACCCGTTGTGGTCAGAACGTGCAGCGGTATACCGGTAGAAGTAAACACCGCTCGCAACACTGCCGCCCGCGTCGGTATCCGCATGCCACAACACCGTGTGCGACCCGGCGGGCTGCACTTCGCGTATCCGGTGCCGCACTGCGCGGCCAAGCACATCATACACCGTGATCGTCACTTCGCTCTGCGCCGGAAGCTCATACCGTATCGTCGTCACCGGGTTGAACGGATTCGGATAGTTCTGTAGCAACGCGAACCGCAATGGTTGGTCCGCCTGACGCACGTCCGCCATGACAGACGGGTTGAACATCCATACATCCTTCGATGTCGGAAAGTGATATGCGTTGATCATGAACTGATCCGTCCCCGGCCACGGCTCTTCTGCCCGCCGGTTGCACGCGATGACCCACATAAGGGGCGTGGTCTTGTTGTTTGAGAGGTTCACCGTCAGTACCGGATCCGCCGCATCGGTATACGGCGACCTGAATATGAATGCCATTTCTTGTGCTGATCTATTGTCTATTGTTGTGTCCTGCCAGTAACGCCCGTCGAGCAGCCCGTCGGTGGCGTTGTTCTCAATATGCCCTACTGCAAGGCGCGTAGGAGGCTCGGTGTCCATATCCCATGCCGAGAACGGCACGCTGTACTTGTAGTCCTGATAGGGGTAACAGCTTGCCTTGTTGATGATCCATGGGGCGAATTCCGGCTTCGCGGGGTGCTCGTTGTTCCAACGCCCCGCAAAAAGCGATAACCACGTGAGAAATTCGCGTCTGCAGGAACCCGCCCGGGGATCCCACAAAGCATTGTTGTCCACCGCGGCGAGTTTGAGCAGCACGGTGTGGCAGTTCGCTATCGTGAGCGTCGTCCCGATCCCGCCGAAGGCGAAGGTCATTGCCGAGCCGATCGTTCCCCGCGTGTGGTCATACACAAACGGGTCGGCCGAAGTGCTGAACCCCTCCAACCAAAGGCCCCGGTACCCGCCTGTGGGCGAGAACCTGAGCGTCCCCTACGGCACCGCCCACGACCGCATGCCGGGGTTCCGGTCCATCGTTCCAAGGAGCACCTTGAATCCGTCCACCACCGGAATAGTGTGCCCGAGCATGTCGGGTTCAGGATGGTGGTCAGGCAGAACGACGCCCGTCGTGGAGTCCTTCAGCGTGAACGTCCGGGCCGTCCCCCGTACTGTAGTCACCGCGTATCACATAGAGGTGGTTCTTCACCTTCGCAGGATCGACGATCTGAATGTGATATTCGCCCGATGCCTTTCCTGCCGCATGCATCAGGGGCGTTGTGTACACCTTCCCCGGGGGACCTGCACCGGGAAATCAGCGTGTCGCGCCAGATATTGGCGCTGTCATCCTTCATGACGATCGGCACGCGGAAGACCGTATCCGGATACGACGGCGGCACATCGAAGGAAAAGTAGCTCGTGCCATCGACCGCATCATATGCGCGCTGGAACAGCGCACCGCTGTTCAGCACCGGGATGTCGTACCAACCACGCTCCGGGTCCCGCAACGTTCCCGTGGCGGTCAGGTTCGACAGCGGGAAGGGGGAATCATTCCTCAGCGAGAACACGAAGCGGACGTTCTCCCCGGGGTTCGCGATGCCGTCGCTGTTGATATTGTCGGACACCAGGGTATGTGACGCTATCATGAGTGGGGCGGTGGTGATATGATCCACCGCGTTGTTCCACACGATCGTATCGCCATCGAGATACGTGAGGTGCAGATCGGCTTTCAGCCCTGTGCGCCGGAGGGGGACGTACGTCGTTCCTCCCCAGATGCCGTCGCCCGAGGCGCCATCATCGTCCAGCCCATCATCCGAAAGGACGAACGCAGTGACGGGCTGTCCGGTGTAGGTCGAGAGCACGATCGCGGCGGATGTCACGGATGCGCCCCGCGCATCAACCCTGAATGATACGGCAGCCTGTGTGCTGTCAGAGGACGCGGAGCAAACGATAGCGGGCATGTGCCGGCCGGTGGTGAAACTCGCATACGCACTCTGCACAGCCCGGAGATCGGACCGCATCGTTGCGATGCTCGCAAGGCGGTTCACTCCCTGCGAGGCGAAACAGGCAACGATCACCTGTTGCGTGTCCCCGTTGGCGAACGTGAAGGGGCCCATCATCATGTTGAAACGGCGGTCGGCCGGCGTGGAGCCACCCAATCCGTCCACCCACCCTGCACTCCCGTCGGTGGACAACACCGGGTCGCCGGCGAGACAGAACGCGGTCGTCTTGCCGGTCAGCGGATCGACGAACGGGACCCCCGCACCGTGTGTCAGGCCTTTCAGGATGCGGTACCATTGCACATCTCCGTTCACCCCCTGCACCGGATCGCCGAACGGGGTTCCGAAGAGCGTGAACGCACTCAGCCGCAGGTTCCTGAAGCCCGGCCGGTGCGAGGACAGGAACAACGCTGTGTCCGTTGGAGTACCTGCAACCACCGGCCCCTGCAGAAGAGCATAGCCCACCGCGGGCACGGCGGAACCGTACACGGGGTCGGTCACCGCTCCATTGTACACATAGCCGAGGTCGCGCGTCGTATCGCAACCCACGAGATCATCGCCCGCGGATCCGAGGTCCGGATCGGACCACTGCGCGATGTACATGCTATCCACCCGCGCGCCGCTCTTGTTGATGAGCAGCGTGCTGCTGAAGATCGTATTGCCGATCACGCCGCCGCGCCGGTATCCCCAGATCGTGCGCTGCATCTCGATCCCGATCGGCGGGCAACCGGCGAGGTACTGCGTACGCGCGGTATCCAGATCGTTCGCCACGTACCAGAGCGTTTGGTCCGCGCCGGGCTGTCCGGGGACATCCACAGCAGGGTCATACGACCCGTTCCCGTTCACATCCGTGAATGGCGCGCCGAGGGCGGCCGGCCACTCGTTCCAATCCTCTATGTACCGGTCATACAGGTCGCGTGTGGTCACGGTTTCGTAGCGGGAGATGTACGACACCTCTTCGGCATTCAGCATCGCTTCAACGTCCGCGAACGCCTTGCCCGGATGAACATCCGGACGCACGCGATACATCCGGTGCGACGGCAGGCTGGCATCCGCGGCAACGGGGTCCGCGGACGGCTTCCGTTCGTCACGATGGGGCCGGCCCGAGTCCATGGCGGATACCGAACCACCCACTTTCGGAATAGCACGGCCTTTGTGATAGCCGCCCCAGACAAGACCATCCTGGAACACGGTCGTTTTGGTGGTTCCTGCGGGGAACTCAAACCCCTCGTTGTTCGTGGAGAACGGGTTGTTCGACCCGTCGCCGTTGTTGCCGTAGTAATTCGAAGACGCTGCTGATCAGGAGGGGACGGTAGGAATCGTTTGTCAGCGTCGTGCGGGAGGCAGCGGGTCTCTCCTTGCCGGCGGCACGGCCGGAGATGCAGACGAAGGAAAGGGCGCCTCCGTGGGAAGCGGAGAGCGTTACGAGCACGAGAATCGTGCGTACCGCCAGACGGCGTATTGAAGTTCGCATCATCGGACGCCCCCCCCCTTAGCATCGGGCCCACTGCCACCGGCATGGTCGCCGTGCGCAAGGTCTCGCAGCACACAGTATGCAGATCGCGAGAGAAATATACCCCGCGGTGGGTCCAAAGTCAAACACCACCGATCGACTCTTCTCCCCACCTCCGCATCGTTCATTCCCGCATGCAGGAAGAGAGCACCTCCTTCAAACGCCGCATGGCGAAGGCGAAAGACGACGTACGGAGCAGTTTGCCGGAGGAGTACGACACATCGTACCCCGGGTGCCAGATACGAAAGAAGACCCTCTGCCCCCGACCGACGTCAACCATGCAAGCAGTGTCGGTGCGCGGTGAAGGACCGATGAGATGGAGGCAAGCATCCGCACCCTTGCATACTTTCTCCCGGCCTTCTCCAGAACCCGCACGAACGTGGTGAAGGCTTCTTCAAATGAAACGGGCTCACTGACGGCAATGTTGTAGATCTCTCCGCTCGCGTGATCATACTCAACGAGATGCATGGCAGCATGCGCAACATCCTCCACATGCACGTAGCTGAACTCCCGATCCTGAAATCCCCCGGCAACAAGGATCCTCGACATTGCCGCATCCCGGAAGTCCCTGCCGAACGGCGTGTGCTCCTCCGGACCGAACACCGCCACCGGTCTGATGATGGTCGTATGGAGGCCGGTCCGGCGTGCAACCTCCAGGGCCGCCTCTTCGCCAAGGAGCTTGGACCGGCCATACGGTTCCACGGCACATGCGCTCGTTCCCTCGGTGACCGGAGCCATCCTGTGCGTCAGAAGGCCATACACCGCCGTGCTGCTACAATACACCGCTTTGCCCACACCACACGCCGCAGCACATTCCCAGACATTGCGCGTACCGTCGATGTTCACCGCATAGAGTTCTTCCCGCGATCTCGAGGGATCGAGGAGCGCCGCAAAGTGAAACACGACATCGACCCCCTCCATCGCCGCGCAGAGTGTCGATCTGTCGAGGATCTCGATGTGCACCGGGGTCACATTGGCCTGACCGTCGCCGGCCGTCCCATGCTCAGGATCCCGCATGCCGGCACGCACCTGATACCCACGGCCGGCGAGCGCGGAAACCATGTGCCGCCCGATGAAGCCCGAAGCGCCGGTGACGAGTGCGGTCTTCCCTGTCATTGCGGCACCCGTTTCGTGGCGATGTAGTCACGATGACGAGGCAGTCGATCTCCGTCGATACAAAGCATGCGCAGGCATCATGCGGTGTGCATACGATCGGTTCATTCCTGACATTGAACGACGTATTCAACAAGACCGGTACGCCGGTCAGCCGGCCGAAGGCATGCAGCAGATCCCAGAAGCGGGGGTTCGTGGCCCGCGCTACGGTCTGGAGGCGGGCGGTCCCGTCAACATGCGTCACAGCAGGAATGACCGCTCTGCACTGTTCCCACACGGGCACCGTGAAGAGCATGAAGGGCGACTCCGGCAGTCCGCTCATATCAAAAAACTCGGCGGCACGTTCGCACGGGATGGCCGGAGCGAAGGGCCTGAACTGTTCCCGGCGCTTGACCTTCTCGTTGATCCTGTCCTTCATCCCCGCATCCCTTGGATCCGCCAGAATGCTCCTGTTCCCCAGTGCCCGCGGCCCGAATTCCATTCTCCCCTGATACCATCCCACGACCTGACCTGAGGCCAGCCGCGCAGCCGTCTCATTGACGATATCTTCGCTGCGCACGCAGCTCACGCGGTCCGAGAATTCCTGCAGGGCGTTCATCACCTCGCCGTCAGCATACCCCGGTCCCCAGTACGCGTGCTCCACCGCCGATCATCGGGCAATTCCCCGCCGGTCTCCTCCAGATACGCCGCATATGCCGCACCGATGCCAGCCCTCGTCGCCCGAGGCGGTTGCACAAGACCCGCTTGAACAGACCCGAGCGCGCGATCACGCCGTTGAGCGTACAGTTGAGGGCCACGCCCCCCAAGGCAGAGACGATCCAGTCCTGTTTCATGGCGTGCATGGGCAAGTACATGCATGACCGCCCGATGGAGCGCATCCTGAAGCGCCGCGGCGATGTCCGCGTGACGCGATCCCAGCTCTTCTCCGGGCGCGCGTGGCAGGCCGAGTTCGGACAGCAGATGGTCCTTCAATGCTTCACCAGGCAAAAGCGGGGTTCCATACGTGCCGTCCGGGCCGAGCTGCACGAACCGTTCGAACGCGCGCCTGTATCGCGACGGATCGCCATACGACGCAAGCCCCATCACCTTGTATTCGTCCCCCAGACTCCTGAAGCCGAGGAAGACGGTGATGATCAGATACAGGGTGCCAAGCGAGGCCGGCAAAGAGGCCGTCGCGATCTCCGTGATGCTCCTCCACTCCCGACCGCGATCATGCCGCTTTCCACCTCGCCGGTGCCATCCATCGTGGCGACCAGGGGCCTCCGGAAACCCTGACGGGAAGAAGGCGCTTGCGGCATGCGCACGGTGATGGCGGACCGGCACCAGACACCGCGGGCTGCACCCGCCATTGCCGTGAACTGCCTGTGCACGGCATCCGTGGCTCATCATCTCCTCATAGACATCGCCGTACGATGCACGGAGCCGGGTGAGGTCTGCGTCACTCAGGAACGGCCGCAGAAGATCGCACCGGCGATCCACCAGGCAGAAGTGAACGCACAGTAGTGAGCGACGAGATCCACATCGTCCATCGTGATCCCTGCCTCGGCGATGCAATAGCGCACGGCGTTCACGGGAAGGAGGGTGTTGCCGGCAAGGTTCAGGAGTACTTCACGCGCGTGAACCGTTCCTCCGCGGCACAGGCCACCACCCGCCCATCATGGAGAAGGGCCGCAGAGGCGTCGTGTCCGAAGTATCCGAGCGGGAACAGAGGGAACGGCACCTCGCCATCCCTGAACGCGAAGAGGGAGTCAAGATCCCGGGCTGTGTTCGCGAAGGGACTCCGTCTTCCCTGCCCATGCCGGGCATCCCGTGTGAAGCCGCTATAGCCAAGGACGTACATGCCGGCGCTCCGCTCAGTCGGTGGGACGAAAGGATGACGAAATATCGCTCGGGTTTCGCAAGCAGGTCCTGCACGATCAACTGTTCACGCGCTGGTAACCGCCGGAGACGGTCGCGGAGCACTGGCACCGCACACCAGTCCTCCTTCACCGCATGCCGCCCGATGTCGCATTCGACCGTGAATCCCGTTCGTTGCACCAGAGCAAGCAGCCCCTCCATGTCAAGCAGGTCCTCATGGGGAACGAGGAATTGATCCGCGATCCAGACCGGGCTTTCGAATGCCTCGCGCTGCAGGGCGGTCACAGGGACCTTCCCGACAAGATCCGCAAGGGCCTGGCCGGTGCCACCATCGTGGACGAATGCCGTTGCGACATCCAGTGCCTTCCGCGGGGGGAGTGTTGCGACGAGATATGCGAGGGCACGCCGGGTCAGCGTGTGGTTGTATCGCCCGTGCTTCCCGTAGATCCAAAGGAACAGCAGTCCCGGCCGCTTCAGCGCCCGGCGCAGGTTACGAAGCACACGCGCCATATCCGCCGTATGATGCAACACACCGAGAGACAGCACGATATCGTAGCGGTCCCCGGGAGAGCGGGACAAGAAGGTCCCATCCCCGAAACCGTACATTCTTCAGCCCTTCGCATCGTGCCGCACCGCGCGCCGAGGCCAGCGAACGTCTCGAGCGGTCGATCCCCTGGAACGAGACATCCGTGAAGGCGTCTGGCGAGCGATACGGACGTATTGCCGGTGCCGCATCCGGCGTCCAGAACACGGCAGGGCCGCCGCGCGTCGTCCCTGCACTGCTGTTCGAGTGCCTTCGAGAAATGCCGGAGGAAGATGAGTCCGTCCTGATCGACGGGCCGATGTCCGGGGAAGTGATAGCGTTCATAGAACGCCCTGGTGCTTCCGGCGCCTTTCGGTTCAGACATAGAATTCATTCTTCTTTGAGAAGGTGTTCGCAACGGCGAAGTAGCGCTTCAGGATCTGCCGCACATACGGATCATCGATGTCGTCCAGCGCCGCCCTGGGCTCACCACATAGGCCATGAGGAAGCCGTCGATCTCCCGTTGTGTGAAATAGCCAGGAGAAGCCGGAGGACCTGTGAGACGCTCCCGCGTGAAAGCGAACTCCCGAGATCGCCTTCTTCTTCAGCTCCGTGAGCGTTGCGAGATCGAATCTTCGTACGGTCCCTCGCCGACGTTCACATAGTCCCTGCACGTTGAACGGTTGATCGGTGAAGTACCCCAGCGACCGGGCGATCCGGTACAGATCGGTCCCGGGAAAGTAGACGACCGTGAAGAACGTTGCACCCGCACAGGCTCGATGCCTTGGCGTATTCGATCGTCTGCCGGGCTTCATCCTCAGTTTCGGTCGGGAAACCGATCATGAAGAAGCCCCGCGTGACGATCCCCACGCGCGTGATGGTGTCGATGGCCTTGAATGCCCTGTCCAGATCGAGATTCTTCCGGATCAGCCGCTGCAGGCGTGGCGATGCGGTCTCGATGGCGATCGAGATGAACTTCGTTCCCGCGGCCGCCATCTTGTCGATGAGCTCCTCGTCCACGCGATCGCTGCGGATCGCATTCGGGAACGACAACGTGAGCGGCAACCTGCTCCCGACGATCAGATCGCAGATCTTCTTGGCGCGGTCCATATCCAGATTGAAGATATCGTCGATGACCTGAAAGTCCGTGATCCCGTAGGTATCATGGATCATCCGGATCTCGCGCATGACGTGTTCCGGTGAGCGCACCCGGAATGTCTTCCCGAGGATGTTGTGACAGTACGCGCAGCGGTACGGGCACCCCCTGGTGGTCATGATGTTGGCATGGGGTTTCGAGATCTTCGACGTGAACGTGAGATACCGGTTGGAAAAGCGCTCGGGTCGATCAACGAGTAGTCCGGCATCGGCGCTGATTCGAGGTCCTGGATCGTGGCACGGGTTCTGTCCGGATGATGGTTCCGTTCGGCGGTGGACGATCCCGGCGATCGCCTGCAGGGAAGGCCGTTCTTCACGCAGCGAACGAGCTCATTGAAGGTGACCTCCCCTTCGCCGATGACCACGCAGTCCGTGTACCCATCGCACAGCACACCCGCGGGATCGTCCGTGCCATACGGCCCGCCGGCTACGACCAGACATTCCGGATCCCGCTCCTTGATCGTCCGCGCCGCACGATGATACGCATCCTGTCCGATCGACAGGGAGCGGATGCCGACAATGTCCGGACGGTACTCTTCCATCTGCTTCAGGAGTTCCGTCCGTTCCTGGTCGGGCTGACGGGAACTGGAGATGAGCGTCCAGATCGCGACATCGATACCGTCGCCGAATTCACGACGGACCGCCGCGGCGAGGTACATGAGCCGAGCGAGTGTTCGGCCGACGGCCACACTTCCTCGAGGAGGTGCGGAGGATATCAACGAGGAGAATTCTCATTGGACATGCACCCATGATGGCACTCCGAGCACAGGAGGCCGGGTTCAGGCGGAAGGTCACGATCCCACGCGCATCGGGGTCCGAAGGAAGGAATCCCATCATCTGGTAGAGTGCACGCATCATCCGGTTCCGGCCCGTATCCCGGAATTCCGCCTCCACGGCGATCTGTCCGGTGTGCATCACCTGCCCGATGAGGGTCCCCAGGATGGCCCGTTCGATGCCACGGCCCATCACGCGGCAGGAAAGTGCAAGATACTCCAGCACCCATCGTGCATCCTGCCTCGACGCGACGGCCACACCGATGATCCCGTAGCCGCCGAACCGGTCGGTGAGCCGGGCAACGACGACGCTCCTCGCGCCGTGATCTGACGTCACGATCGCCTCGAGGTCTGCGGATGGGCGATGCTCGGTCGTGTTCAGTTGATGTGTCCGTGTCATCAACTCCAGGACGCGGGGGATATCCTCCCGGGCCATCTCCCGTAACGTCAGGGTCATCGCACAGGAGGCGAGGAAGTCTTCCCGCGATGCGAACTGATGTTCCGTGCTTCGTCTGGTCATTTCCGCCTGGTACATCTGCCGGCGGTGTGCCGCCTCTGCACTGGCCGTTGTGGGTGTAAAGGCAGGGTGCGAGGGGAGTTCCGGGGCCTGCAAGGCCGGTATGGTCATCACCGCGGGGAGCATGTGGGCCACCTGTTCACGCTCGAATGCGTCGTCATCGATGAATGCCATTGCGTCCAGGGAGATCCCCAGTTCATGTGCGATCGCCGTGATGTTCTGCGACTTCGGGAGCCAGTTGATCTTCGGGACGAGGAAGAGATCCCGGACCCGGCACTCCTTCAGCGTCTCCAACGCGAGGTCCTCTTCGCCCCTGCTGGCGATGGAATGGAGAATGCCGCGGCGGTCAAGTTCCGTGATCGCCTCGACGACCGCCTTCCTGAGCGTCACCGGCCCTTCGAGCCGGATGCCGTCCCAGAGGGTGTCGTCAAGATCCCAGACGAGACATTTTCTGCTGGCTGCCATGGGGCTCCTGTTGATGCGATCGGACATACCGGGCGATCGCCGCCACCGACATGAAGTTGTCCGGAAGGAGGTCCTCGTCCGGGATCGTCAGGCCGAACTCCTTTTCCATGAATCCGATGAACGAGATCAGGCCGGCGGAATCCACGATCCCACGGTCGAACAGGTTGTCGTCGAGGCCTACGGTGACGGATCCATTGCCGGGAAGGCATTCCTCGCGGAGATAGCGGAGGAGTGTTGCCTCGATCACGTGGTTCGACCCGTCGGCCATGGCAACATTGTCAGGGCCGGGGTCCTGCCGCGTCGGCCGTCTGGAGCGTCCGGCCGCCTGAGGGTTGAAGCTGCTGTTCATTGCGCTGTTTCCTGAGCGTGAGACATTCTTTCTGAACAGATAGTTCATATAGAGCAGGAACAGGGAGAGTGCGATGTCGGTGGTGACCGATCGCCGCAGGACCTGCCAGTATCCGACAGCCTTCTCGAGCAGTTCCACGAACCCCTCCTCCACCTCCGCCGGGGTCATGTTCCGGGGCTTGTAGAAACAGAGGTTGAAAGAGGAGTTGTATGTGGGATTGTTCGTGAGGAATTCCTGCTCGTCCTTCATCAGCACCCGGTCATCGCGTTTGAGCCGTTCGTAGAGCGGGGTACCCGGCGTTGGAACGAGGACATTCACCATGGGTAATGCGATGCGATGCCGGATGATGAACCTGCTCATCTGCGCGGCAGTCGCTGTGGTGTCGCCATCCAGTCCATACATGAAGAATCCCGCGATCCTGATCCCTGCCTCGTGGATCGTCCTGATCTTGCGCTCGTACGAGGACACCGCATACGGCTTGTGCACCGCGTCGAGGTTCATCTGCTCGATGGCCTCCATGCCGATGAACAGCACGCGGCATCCGGCCTTTCTCATCAGCGCAAGCGTCTCCGGGTCGTCGCCGATATCGACCGTCGACTGCGCGCCCCAGATGAATTGGAACCCGCGGTCGATCATCGCACGGCACACACGCCGGAGGTAGTCGCGGTTGTTGTAGCTGTTGGTCTCGACGAAAGCGCTCCGGCGGGTTCTCCGGCGGAGTTCTGCGAGTTCGTCAAGCACGGTCGGCAGCTTGCGCAGGTAGTAGTGCCCCTTGTACAGGGTCCCGATGCAGCAGTAGTCGCATGTGTTCCGGCATCCCACCCCGAGCAGGACCGGCATGAAGAAGATCTTCGTGCTGTCGATCGGGAATAGTCGAAGCGGTAGCCCAGGTCCGGCGTGCACATGTACTGCGGTTGCGCGTATGTGCCAGCGCATCGTTGAGGATGCGGGCCATGTCGTCAGGTCCCGGGATTGCCGTGCACGACCGAATCACTTCTTCTTCTTCATGGCACCGTGTCCTTGCGGACATGATAGCGAGTGCACCGGCCGGACATGTCATGGGAATGTCACAAGCGAGTCACAAGAACGGCGGCGCCGTGAAGGACCGCCGTTCACGTACCGGCGTGCCTCACCTGGTCATGGCATGGAGGAGATCTCCTGTTCATCGGAGAAGGATCATCTTCATGGTTCGTTCGTACAGACCGCTGCGGTCGGAACGCGCAGCGGTGTACCGGTAGAAGTACACACCACTCGCAACAGTACCGCCGGCATCGGTATCCGCATGCCACAACACCGTGTGCGACCCGGCGGGCTGCACTTCGCGTACCAGATGCCGCACCGCGCGGCCGAGCACATCGTACACCGTGATCGTCACTTCGCTCTGCGCCGGAAGCTCGTACCGTATCGTCGTCACAGGGTTGAACGGGTTCGGATAGTTCTGGAGCAACGCGAACGACGTGGGGCTTTCGGACCCCTGCACTCCTGCGATCACCGCGGGGTTGAAGAGCCACGCATCCTGCGAGGTCGGAATGTGGTGGGGGATGATCATGAACTCATCGCCTTTCACCCAGGGAGCTTCCTCGCGGCGGCCACACGTCATCACCCACATGAGCGGTGTGCCGGCGTTGTTGGACAGGTTCACGGCGAGTGCCGGATCCGGCGTGTCCGTGTACGGGGCACTGAATATGAACGCAAACTCCAACGCCTGGCTGTTCTCCACATTCTGATAATATCCGGGCCAGTAGCGGCCGTCGACGAGTCCGGAGGCAACATTGGTCTCCATATGTCCGACCGCAAGGCGCACCGGCGGATCCGCAGTCATATCCCACGCGGAGAACGGCACGCTGTGATTGTAGTCCTGATAGGGATACCCCGCTTCCCGGTTGATGATCCAGGGGGCGAACGCCGGTTGTCCTGCAGCGGATGTTGCCGAACCCAGATACCGGTACGCACCGGGAGGATTCGCATCAACCGGCACGCTCTTCGGGTCCCAGAGATTCACGTTGTCCACCGCCGCGAGCTTGAGCAGCACCGCATGACAGTCCGACGCTCTGAGCGTTGTACCGACCCCCGAAGGTGATGCATCGCCCCCGATCGTTCCGCGCGCCGGATCGTACGCATCCGTGTCATTCGCAGCACTGAACCCCTCCAACCCAACGCGGTTAAGCCCGCCCACCGGCGTGAAGCGGCGCACGCCCGACGGCACCATCCAGGACTTCATGCCGGGATGCACATCGATCGTTCCCCGGAGCACTTTGAAGCCGTCCACGACCGGGCTTGTGTGTCCGAGTTCATCCGGGATCGTATGCGGCGGGATCACCACTTCCCCCGTCGTCGAATCCTTCACGGTGTAGCTTCCGACTGCGCCGGCGCTATCGACACCCCTCACGACATACAGATGGTCCCTGACCCGGGTCGGATCCACGATCTGGACGGCATACGCCCCGGAAGCCTTCCCTGTCGCATGGCGAGCGGTGTCGCGTACGGTGTGGCGGGGAAGGGACGGACGGGAAAGATCAGGTGTCGGGCCACATTCAGACTGTCGTCCGTGGTCAGCGATCTCGATGTGCACCGTGGAGTCCGTGTATCCCGCAGGGACGTCAAAGATGAAGTATGTTGCCGCATCGTTCACGTCGTAGCGAGGCCGGAACACCGCGTGACCGGGCAGCATGGGGATGGCGTACGTTCCATTATTCGCGAGCGGGTTCGGACGTGTGATCAAGATCCGGAGATCAAGGGGGGAATCATTCCTCAACGCGAACACATAGCGAGCGTTCTCGCCGGGGTTCGCGATGCCGTCGCTGTTGATGTTGTCCGACGCCACGCCGAACGACACCACAGACAGCCTGGCTGTGGTGATATGATCGGCAACATTCTCCCAACGGGCTTCCGTACCTCCGGCGTAGGTGAGCACGGCGCTCGCTTTCAGGCCAGAGGAGCAGACGGGGATGCGCGTAGAGCCTCCCCAGATGCCATCGCCCGCGACACCGTCATCATGCAGACCGTTATCCGCAAGGGGCAACGTGGCGACGTGTGCACCGGTGTATGTTGCGAGCGACACCGATGCTGCCGTGATCGCGTCATTCCGTGCATCGAGCCGGCACGTGATGGTGGCGCCCGCGCTATCGCGTTGTACAGAACACGAAACCGCCGGCATGGCGCGGCCATCGATGGACCGCCGGAACGCGGTCTGCGCGGG